>CAUZWB010000001.1:0-23689 GCA_963583525.1 Verrucomicrobiia bacterium
GCACACAATCGTTTCACCCGCCTTCGCAGAGAACGTCCACACATCAACATCCTCCCGTGGAAAAATCCGGCCGTTGGCGGTGACCGGCAAAACCAGGGAGTGAGCGATCGGCCGGCCGGCCATTTCTTTTTCCATTACTTCAGGCAAATCCCCGATTACAAATTTCATATTCCGCGTCGCTCCCTGCGAGGTCCAGCAACGCCATAGCCGTTGGCCCAACTCAGCTTCCTTCGCCACGGTGATTTCGTTCAGGTGATCTTTCGGATAATTTTCTCCCTGTTGTGAAAGGGGTTGATGAATGAGTGGGCCTTCAAACCAAAGAGTTTCTGTACGCCGAATCACCGGTTGGAATTTCACTCCCGCGCCCAGCATTTCGAAGTCGGCCTGACCATGAAAATAATAGCCTCCCACGCGCACCGGCACCGTTTGGCCGCGCTGGCCTCCGGCGGGGTAAATATACGCGATATCCGGCGGCTCCGCATGGGCCTCCGCATGGGGAAATGCAACCCACCCCAGTATGGCAATGGCAACCAATCGGTTCACGACTAAAGCAGTTCCTTGATGATCCTGCCGTTATTGGTGAGCATCACTGGGCGTCCTTCCGGTGTGTGCATTTCCCCTTGGGGATTGATGCCTAGCAGGTGATACACGGTAGCGCAAAGATCTTCCGGGCCGTATGGATTTTCGGCAGGTTCTTCAGCCCACTTATTACTTTTACCAATCACGCGGCCACCCTGAATTCCGCCGCCGCCGATGGCCACGGTAAAGCCGCGACTCCAATGATCTCGACCGGCGTCTTTATTAATCTTGGGAGTGCGGCCGAATTCGCCGGTAACCACCACCACCGTTTTCTTCAGCAGTCCCCGATCATGCAGATCGTTAAATAGAGTGGGGATGGCCATATCAAATTTCGGCAACAGATCCTCTTTCAACACGCGGAAGTTGTGGTAATGCGTGTCCCAATTCGAGTGATCCACGGTCACGCATCGAACCCCGGCTTCGACCAGACGCCGCGCCATAAGACAGGATTGCCCCAACGTGGTGCGCCCGTATGCGTCACGCAATTTCGGCGATTCCTTGTGGATATCAAACGCCTCTTTAGCCTTCCTGCTGGTCATTAATTCGATGGCGCGCCGAGAAAATACACCGAGTTCACGGGTACTCCGGTTGGCCTTTGCCTCAACACTTTTTTGAAAACGATCCACCTTGGCAAGCAATGCCCGCCGGTCATCCACCCTTGCCGCAGCTACTGAAAGCGGCGGTTGCAAATCCGGCACGACAAAGCCTGGCGAACTGGGATCCGCCTCAATAGTGAACGGCGCAGCCTTAGCACCCAGGTAGGCGGCGCTGCCGCTGTTGTGCATGTTGGGCAGGCACACGTAGGGCGGAATCGGCCCGCGCGGCCCAAGCTGATTGGCAATCACCGAGCCCATCGAAGGGTGTTGGTTGTTCGGCTTGAGCCCGCCATTGAAGCCTCCGGCGGGATGATAGCCGGTAAACATATAATGATCCGCTGGCCCGTGCCCCGCATTGCGGTGGCCGAATGAGCGGATGAGTGAAAACTTGTCCATCACTTTGGCGGTTTGCGGAATATGCTCGCACACATGGGTGCCGGGCACGTTGGACCGTATGGGATTGAACGGCCCGCGAATTTCACTTGGCGCGCCGGGTTTCATGTCAAACGTGTCAATCGTGCTCAAGCCGCCTTTGAGAAAAATGAAAAGGAAACTGACATCACTTTTTGACTTGTCGATTTCACCCTTCGCCGCCGCTTCAAGCAAACGGGACATTGAGAGGTTTAATCCCAAAAAACCTGCAGTACCCACGCGCAAAAAGTCGCGGCGCGTTCGGCCATCACAAAAAAATTGGTTTGCCATATTTTCGCTCCAAATGATTCGACGTAATTCGCAGTCGTTTGTTCAGTGATTAAAAATGAATTCCAATGAATTCATCAGGCTCCAGGCAAGATCCTCCACCGCCTTGCGCCGCTGGAAACGTCGACTGCCGAGGTATTGTAGAGCGTTACTCATTTCCTCCCGGCTGGGCGGACGGCTGAATGTGCCGAGGTAAAGCCGTCGCACAATTTCTGAATCATCGTTGTGTTTCACCGTCAACCGCTTGATCCGGCCCGCCTCATGGGCAAGTTTTCTCTGCAAATTGGGCGAATTCATCAAGTGCAATGCCTGGCCGATGGTCGCGCCGGTGACGCGTTCGCACTCGCAAACAGTAACCCGCGCGGGTCGACCAAAGAGTTTCAGAAAATAATGCTGCACCTGACTGTCCCAAAGTTGCACGGCGCGATAGCCACGGGGGACACCATCAAATTTTTCCTCCACTCCCGTCACGTCGCACACTGCATCCATCAACACCTCCGCAGGCAATCGGCGAAAAAGAGCACGGGAAAAATTCTGCTCGTCCGCCGCGTTGGTGGCATTCGGCGCGGAGGAAAGTTGGTAGGTGCGCGAGGCGGTAACCGTCCGGATCATTGCCCGAAGATCAAAATTCTGCTTCACCAAATGAGCCGCCAATGCATCAAGCAACTCGGGATTGCTGGGCGGATTGGTCTCGCGTATATCATCCACCGGCATTACCAGCCCGCGCCCGAGAAAATGTGCCCAAATGCGGTTGGCCAGATTGCGGGCAAAAAACGGGTTGTCCGGCGCGGTCATCCAATGGGCCAACGTGCGGCGGCGATCTCCTTCGGGGGCCTGGGTTGGCAT
Organism: Verrucomicrobiia bacterium; assembly: GCA_963583525.1. Classification (GTDB taxonomy): domain Bacteria; phylum Verrucomicrobiota; class Verrucomicrobiia; order Limisphaerales; family UBA1100; genus JACNJL01. Next base: position 2,721 of record CAUZWB010000001.1, read on the forward strand.
GATCCCGCCGAGTGGATAGGGCTGAATCACCTTGCCGGTGCGGGGATGTTTAATCACCGGATTTCCCTCGGCGGTCAGTGCCAGTCCGCCGGCCGAATTTTTCGTGGAAACCTGTTGAAAAAAACCGCGCATGGCGTGGTAATCCTGCTGAGTCCAGCGGTCATACGGATGCTGATGGCACTCGGCGCAGGTAATGCGCACGCCAAGAAAAACTTGCGAGACCATTGCCGCCATGTCGCCGGTGCCGTCTGCGGCGCGGTAAAAAAATCCAGGAGGTTGCTCCGCCAACGGCCCTTCTGCCATGAGCAGTTCCTTGGCGATGGTGTCCATCGGTTTGTTGCGTGCAAAACAATCCCGAATCCACTGGTAATAAAGATGCGCATTCTCATGGCCAAGTTTCAACCGGTCCACGCGCAGCAAGTCCGACCATTGTAGCGCCCAGTAATCTGCAAACTCCGGCTGCATGAGCAGAGTGTCCACGAGTTTCGACCGCTTGTCTTTTTCGCGGCTTGATAAAAATGCTTCCGCCTCCTTTACGTTTGGCAGTCTGCCGATGATGTCTAAATAAACCCGCCGCAGAAACGTCGCGTCATCCGCCAACGGTGAGGGCGCAATATTCAACCGCTTCAAATGTCGATCCACCAGCGGGTCAATGAAATTAAAGACGGGCAATTTTGGATAGGTCACCGCCGCACCGGGACGCGGAATGATTGCCTGAAACACAGCCACCTTGCCCCGATAACGCGCCATCACTGAAGTTTGGCCCACCACTTCGCCGAGGTCCACCCTTCCCTCCGCGGATACATTTGCCATTCCCGTATCGTTGGAATGAAACACTGAAAGCCAGGTTACGTCCTGCTTTGATCCATCCGCATATTCCGCAATCACTTTCAGCGACCGGTTTGCCCGCTGCCGCATCACCTCGCGTGCCGGTTCCAATCGCACGTTGATCAGCGCCGAGCGTCCCTTAATTTCAAACTTGGCTCCGCCTTGAATCCAGTCGCTCAAAAGACGGTATGCCCGCGACCCCTTCGCCATGCGTACCCCCCCGCCGTGCCCCAATTCGCCGGTGATTTTTCGCAGCACCAAACTATCCTCCGGCGACGCATACGAAATACGACGACCACGACTTCCTTTCGTCAGGGCCCGATAATCCCCTTCGGGGTCATGACTGAAGACTGAAAGATTGAATCCGTTTTGCCCCTCCACCTTGCCGTGGCAGGATGAACCGTTGCATCCCAATCGGGACAGCAACGGCAACACGTCATTCATAAAATCCACCGGAACCGCCTGCGCGCACATGCCGGTAATCATCAGCAAATAAAGAATTGTCCGTGTCGCCAACCGCATTCTGGAAGACTACAATGAACTTTAAAAATTCCCAAACAAAAAAACCGAAATGCCATCCCTTGGCGAATTGATTATTTCGACTGCAAAAACGCCAGCAAATCGGCCATTGCGGCGGGCGGCAGCGCGGCTTCGAGGCCGGGGGGCATTAGGGAGAGGCCGGTGCTTTGGAGGGTTTTGATGTTGGCGCGGAGGATGATTTGTTCGGCGCCGATGGCGGTGCGCAGCGTGAGGCTGGTGGGGGTCTCGGCGGTGATCACGCCGGTGTGCGCGGTGGCGTTGCGCGTGATGATGACGTAGCCGACGTATTTGTCTTCCACGGCGCGGTTGGGATCGAGGATGGCAATCAGCCAATCGGCGGTGGGCTTGGCGGCGAAGAGGGCGGGATCCGGGCCGACGGGGTTGCCTTTGTTTTTGAAACGATGGCAAACGGCGCAGTTGGCTTTGAACAGGAACGCGCCGTCCTCGGCGTTGCCTTTGAGTTTCCCAACGCCGGCGTAACGGGCGATGACTTTGGCGCGGTTGGGGTCGACTTTGCCGAAGAGTTGGGTGGCGCGCGCGCGGAGGGTGGCGTCGGTGTGTTTGGTAAATTTCTGGCGATGCGCGGGGCTGATTTGGTTGGCGGGCAAATCGCCTTTCTCGAGCGCAGCGAGAAGGGCTTGCGTCCACGCGGGGCGGGTGAGAAGGGTTTCGATGGCTTCGGCGCGGATGGCGGGGCTGAAGGTTTTCCAACTACCGAGCAGTGCGCTGACCAAATGCGGCTGGTGAATTTTTCGCAACGTGGCGAAGGCGGTTTTTTGAAGCGCGGGCGGGTGCTCGGCGGCGAGCAATTTGACGAGGGATTTTTTGTCGGCATCGATGGGTTCGAGGCCGCGGGCGAGGAGGGGGATGGCGGCTTGCCGCTCAGCGGTGGTGGCGTTCGGATTGGCGGCGGTGGCGCGGGCGTGTTTGAAAAGGGCTGTAGTTTTGTTGAGAGCGACTTTGAGTTTGGGCGGTGCGGTCTTTTGGAAATCGATGAGAGTTTGGCCTCGGGCGTGGAGGGCGTCGAGGAGCCCGGCCAAGATGGTGAGGTCGGCGGGGGTGAGGTCATTGAGCACAAGGGCGAGGGCGTCGAGTTGTTCGCCGGTGGTGGCGAGTTGGAGAAGGTGGTTGGAAAGGTCGGCGGGCGGGCGGCCTTTCTGCGAAAAGATTTGCTTGAGCATCGCGGCGGCGTGCGGGGCGGCGGAGCTTTTTACAGCCAACTGAAGGTCAGCATTTTTGGGATGCTGCACGGCGAGGTAAACAAGGCCTTCGGTGATGAGTTGGCCTTTGCCTTGGCCGAGGGTGAAGGCGAGTTGGCGAAGAACGCGCGGGGATTTGTCGGTGAGGCATTGGCGGGCGAGGGCTACGTTGCCGCCCCCATTTATTTCACACAACCGCACGGCGTGTTCGCGGACGGCCGCGTGGTCGTCGCGCAAGGCGCGGGCGAGGGTTTCTTTGTCGAGCGCGTTCAAGCCCGCGAGGGTGTGCAGAGCGTGGATGCGTGCTTGGGGCGAAACGATTCCGCGCAACATATTGGCGGCAATTGAGCCGAGGAGCTCATGGCTCTTGGGGTCGTTGCGCGCGATGAGCAATCGCTGGGCGGTGTCGCGTTGCCAACCGTTGGGGTGGTCGAGTGCCCAGACGAGTTGTTGCGTAGGGAATTGGTCAAGGCGCGGGATTTTTCGCAGCTTCGTGCCCTTGGGAATGATGCGCCAAATGCGGCCTTTGTCGTGGCCGGCGCGGAGGTTCACGCGACTTTGCATCGAGGAGGGGATCCACTCGGGATGCTCGATGACGAGCCGGTACATATCGGCGATGTACAACGCGCCGTCGGGGCCGGTCTTGATTTGCGTGGGGCGAAACCAATTGTCGGTGCTGGCGAGGAATTCGCTTTTCTCCTCGCCCGCCGCGCGGTGGCTCTTGAAACTCACGCCGTCGGGCACGAGCACTTCGCGATGGACGAGGTTGTGCACCGGTTCGCTAATGAACACGCTGCGCGCAAAATCCTTGCCAAACAAGCCGCCGCGATAAGGCGTGGCACTGTTGGCGCTGGTCACGTGGCCGTAGCTTTGCGGTTGATTCGGGCGCACCATCTTGGCGCTGATGGGGAAACAGCGGTTGCTGGAAAACGTGTTGCGGCGCGTGGCCCCGACGGCGAGTTGCGGATTGCGCGCGAGGTAGCGCAGCGGCACGTGATAATACCACAACCAGTTTGGGTTATTGTTGCCGAACCAATTACCCCAGTCATCACGCCAACGACCGAACTGCGTTTGGCCCGCGACGGCCTCGAATTCGCCGGTTACCTTAAACCGAAAATCGCGTCCACTAATATTAACGCGCTGTCCCGTGGCCTTGCTGGTGATGATGCCGCCGCTGTCGCCGTTGGCGGCGTAAATCCAGTTGTCCAAGCCCAGCGCGAAGCCGTTCATCCGATGCTGCTGGTTGCCCTCGCGGAAGCCGGTGAAGAGCACGCGGCGCACATCGGCGCGGCCATCGCCGGTGGTGTCCTCGGCGTAGAGGATCTCCGGCGCGGCGCTGATGAGCACGCCCTTGCCCCACGGCATCACGCCGTTGGGAAAATTCAGGCCATCGAGAAACACCGTCGATTTTTCATAACGCCCATCGCCATCGGCATCCTCCAGCCAACGCACCACGCCGCCGCGCTTGCCTTTTCCATCAATGCCCGAGGGATAATCGCCCATCTCGGCCACCCAAAGTTTGCCGTCCGCGCCCCAGTCGAACGCCACGGGGTCGCGCACCTGCGGCTCACTCGCGACGAGCTGCACCTCAAAGCCCTCGCGCACTTGGAAGCAACGGCGGCTTTCCTTCGGCTCCTTCGCCTTCGGCCCGCCGAAATCCAGCAACTGCTTAAACGACCGCCGATCCACCACATCCGGCAAATGCGCCGTGTCCTCGTTCTGCACCCACAAGTGCCCGCTATGAAACCACGCGCCATTATTCGGATGCTTGCCCCCGCGCGAAATCATCGGGATAGCATCCTTGTCCCCGCGCTTCCCCTCGCGCACCATCGTCCATCCTGGCTTCCACCCCAACCCCGGATTCACCCGAGTCTCCCAAAGATAAACGCCCCAACGCTTTTCATTAGAAAAAACAATGTCGTCAAAGCCATCGCCGTTGAGATCGATGAAACGGAGGCTGGGGTCGGACAGGCTGATGTCATCGGGGGTTGCCAGTGTCATTGGCGTCCATCGTTTCCCGCCTGAATCCCAACGATGAATGCGGTCACCGAGCCATTCGGAAATTCCGTCGTTGTTTATGTCCCGAAGAATTCCCTTGCCGTTTGCCGGCGGCTTGCCGGCGGTCTGTTTCCATCCGCCATTTTCAAATGTCCAGATTGCGCCTGACAATTCAATCACTGACGCGCCATTGTGTTTGTGCAGGACTCCGGCGGTTGACTGGCGTGTATCGAATTCAAGCGGGGTTTCCTTCCACACCCTCGCCTTGTCTTCCCAAATGCGTGTCACCTTTTTGGCGGGAATCAACACGTCCATAAATCCATCGTGGTTCACATCCATCAACTGTACTCCAGCATCTTGCCCCTTGGCATCCCTGAGCGAACTGTCCTTCAGCAAATTCTTCTCCAACCGCTCCGCGCATTCCTTGAAATTTAAAAACTTCACCTTCTTGCCGTACTTTGTTTGCGCGTAGTCGATGAGGGCGACGAGTTGGTCGGAGCTGCTCCAGCCGTGGGGGTGGAAGACGAGGTTCATCACGCCCTGTTTGCGCACGGTGACGTCGAGGGCGCGTTTCCACTCCTCGAGCAGTTGCGGATTTTGGCTGCCGATGAGATTTTGTGCCTCCCAATCGCTGGGCACGGTGCAGGGGAATTCCCAGCACAAGCGGTTGACCACATAAGGATACGGATAATCCTCAATCGTGCCCACGTACGAGCCCATCGTGCGCATCCCCTTGCGATGTTTGGGCGTGGCTTTGCGCGGCAGATACTTGGCGAAGCGCTCGGTACCGTCCTTGTCCAACACCCACTCGCGCGGGAGCGATTTGTCCTTGGAGGTGGTGATGTTGAATACGGATGAATCGATCTGCAGATAACGTCCGTCCGTGCTGGTTTTATTGAAAATCTCCGCGAAGAACCGTGGGCTGAGGCTGTTCATCGAATCACAACAGGGCATGCGATAGGCCACTGGTGTGTTGCCCTTAATTTGGCTGAGCAAATCCACCCCGCTGTGGACGACATTCGCTGCCTGCACAAAATTCCCCTTCTGCAAAAGCGGACACGGATGCGTAAGCGTGTGGACCTCGATGGACACTCCCTCGACGAGCCACTTTTGCACCTGCTTGTCATCCGGCGCAATCCGGCAAGTCATAATACTCACTGGCGCCCGCCCATCGATTTTTTTCAACCGCTCCAAAATCGGCCGCAAAAATTTCTCATACCCCGCCGCCGCCCGCATATCGTCGATGCCCAAAGTGAGCACCGCCTCCACGTCTTCCTCGCCCACCCACTGCGGCGTGATGAGCTTCGGAAAATCCCGATGCGGATAAAACGGACTCGGGTCATCCAGATACACCAGGCGATTGGCGGGGCTTTTGGGGATGTGCGTTTGGGCAAGGGCGGGGAGGGCAAGCGCAAGGAGAAGCAGCAGCGGCAGCCGAATGGAGTTCATCCATCAAAGGTAAAAGGTCAAAAGCAGAAAGTCAAAGCCACTGTTTTCTGTAGGCGGGGCCGATGGCCCCGCTTCCCGGGCCACCGGCCCGGGCTACAAACTTGATTACCGCACCACCGCGCATTCGGGCAACGCGGCCTCCAGCTCGGCCACGCCGGCATCGGTCACAGGGGTGGCGGTGAGCAGGAGCAGACGCAAGGCCGTCAGACCGGATAAGTGTTTGAGGCCGGCATCGGTGATTTTTGTGTCGTATAAATAAAGCGCGCGCAATTTTTTTTCGTTAGCTAACTTGGCGAGAGCTTCATCGGTCACGGCAAAACTGCCGAGGCCCAGCCATAACAAATTCCCTTCCGCATCAAAACCGTGATCCACCGCCAGCGATTCCAGCGCGGCCTTGAGTGTTCCTTTTTGCTGGAGCGCACGCAGCAAGGGATCGCTTGTGGGAGTGGAGGGATTTACGGGCGGAGAATTGGTGGAAGGAATCACCGGTGCGTTGGTTTGAATTGGCGCGGGATTGTTTGTGGCATTCGCATTCTTCGCCGGCGGCGGAAGGTCGGCCGGTTTTTTGTCCTTCATCGTCACCGCCAAAAAAATGGCCAACGTCAGACCCAACCCTGCCAAGGATACGACGATAATTTGATTTCTGGATACTGCGGCCATCGCTCGGTGGCAGCAGTGTGCCCGTCCGCTAGCGGGACGGCAAGGGAAGGTTACTGCGCGGCTTGAAACTCGACCGACAAGCGCTGCCCTTCGGCCACGGCTTCGGGGATCATTTGGTCGGTCAGCACTTCCTTGTCGCGCTGGGCCTGTCGATGATTTGCCGCCGCAGCGAGGTTCAGCCATTTATAAGCTTGTACGAGATCCTGCTCCACGCCATCGCCGTGCGCGTAGCACAAGCCCGTGTAATATTGGGCGTCCATGTGCAAATTTTCTGCTGCCTGCAAAAACCATTTCATTGCCTCCGCATTATCCTTCGGCACCCCCTCGCCCACCCGGTGCAAATAACCCATTTGAAATTGCGCATCGGCATAGCCCTGGTCAGCGGCCTTTTTCATCCACGCGGCAGCGGCCTGATCATCCTCGAGCACGCCGCGGCCGTCGGCCAACATCAGCGCCAGATTGTAGCGTGCCTTCTCCAAGCCTTGTTGCGCTGCCCGCTCGTAGTACATCGCAGCCAGAGGAATGTCCATTTTCACTCCGGTGCCTTTTTCGAGCATCAACGCTAAGTTAAATTGCGCTTCCGCCAATCCCGTATCAGCAGCTTTTTGATACCATTCCGCAGCGGTAACTAATTGTCCGGCGATATCGTGCTGCAACCCCAGGTTAAACTGCGCTTCCGGATTACCCGACGCTGCTTTGCTCCGGTCAATCGGTGGCTGAATATTGGTTGGAAGCGGAAATCCGTTTGGCTGGGGAACAATAATTTCCGGAGCATCCGGCGTGCCCGTGGATCCGCAACCCGTCAGGAAAAACGCCACGGTCAAACCCGTCGCCACACAAATGTTCAAATTAGTTTTCATGCTAAAAATGCCGTCCATAGAGTAGCGGGGACAGTATCAAAAAAGGAGACGCCCATCAAGCCGGAACGTTACAACCTCACTCCGGCGGTGCCCCCATTTCCGCGCGCAACGCGTCGAGGTCACCCGGACTCAATTGCCGCGCCACCGCATCAAGATTTTTGCCCGCCTTGCGGTCGCCCTGATTGGCCGCCTGAAAAAAGAACCGATACGCCTTCAGCAAATCCTGCTCCACGCCATCGCCGGAAAAATGCCGCGCGCCCAAGTTATTTTGTGCCAGCATATGGCCGGCGGCGGCCGCTTGTTGCAGCCACTCCACCGCCACATCGTCATCCAACTCCACCCCCATCCCCAGCGCATGCCGCCAGCCCAGCTCATACTGCGCCTCCGGCGCCTCTGCATCGCTGCCCTCCGCCTTGGCGGTGAGGGCTTCCAGATTGACTTCATTCTCTTCCATAATTTCTGTCGCTCGGGCAGTGTTAAATTATTGCTCGCGGCTGTCCATCACGAAGGTGACGGGACCGTCGTTGATGAGGCTTACGTCCATCATCGCCCCGAATTCGCCGGTTTCCACTGGCACTTCCAGCGCGCGCAGTTGTTTGCAAAAATATTCGTACAAGCGCTCGCCCTCCACCGGCTCCGCAGCCGTGGTGAAACTCGGCCGACGCCCTTTGCGCCAATCACCGGCCAGCGTGAATTGGCTGATCACCAAGGCGGAACCGTTTACATCGCAAATGGAATGGTTCATTTTGCCGTCGTCGTCATTAAAAATCCGAAAGCCCGCGATGCGATCGGCGAGATAATCTGCGTTCGCTTCCGCATCGCCTTTGGTCACACCGATGAGAATCACCAAGCCCGTGCCGATCTCGCCTGTGACGCGATCGCCCACGGTGACTTTGGCGGCGGTGGTGCGCTGGAGGACGGTGATCATTTTTTAAGTTTCAATTTTCAGCACCGCCGCTTGATAAATGATAATTGAAATTTCCCCCTCACTTCCACCCCAACCAACTCTTAAGCGTGACGATATCTTTCCGGATCGCCGCCACGTGTTGCGGAATCAGCTTGGGGTCGCGGTGGTTCAAATATTCCTCGTGCAGATTGATGGGGCCGGTGAAGCCGCTGGCGATGAGTTGGCGCGGATATTTTTTGTCTACAATGCCCTCGGCGAGCGAACAGTTTGTGCGATGCTGGTTGACCCATTTGAAACTTTTTACATACAACGCGCCGATACGTGGGCGTAGCAGATTCGCGTGCAACGGCCACGCGCGAGTGCCCTCGGCCTTGGCGTGGCTCATGTCGAAACCGACCGCCACATGCTTGGGATCGTGCACCTTAAACAACTCATGCAAATCCCACAAAGGCGCGCCGACGTAGTTGCTGCCGGAATGGTTTTGGTAAATTGCCTGCAAACCCAATTCTTTGTTGAGCGCCACGAGGTTTTTTAGAATCGGCCGGAATTCATCAAGCTGTTTCAAGACGGGCCGCTTAAGGTCATACTTGAAATACCCCATCCGATAACGCGTCACGCCCAGTTTGGCCGCCACGCGGAGTTGCTGTACGTTGAGCTTGTCGTCAGCGTTGTTGATGCCCGAGGCCATGATCGTCAGCTCAAGTTTCCGCTTGCGAAGGGCCTCCACCATTTTCGGTAATTCATCAGGCACTTGCTCCGGCGTGATGTGGCCGCCGGGACGAATGGTGCCTTCAATACCATCAAAGCCCAGCTCGGCGATGAGGTCCGCCAAGTCATCGTAGCTCATTGACTGGAAGGGCTTAGTAAACACACAAAATGGATTGCGTCGTTTGGCTCCCAGCGATTCGGCGGAGAGCAATGGCGTGGCGGTCACGGCGGCCGCGGCAGCTGCGGAGGTGGTGAGGAATTGTCGGCGATGCATGCCGGAACTGTGCCGCGCCCTTGCGCGGGCGGCAATCATTTAACCCTTCCGCCGGACGCATCGCCTCCGTAGGATGCCGCCGCTTTCCGATGGATTCCTCCAAGGCACTTGATCAACAAACCATCTTCCGCACGTGGCTTCCGCTCGCGGCGAGTTGGCTGTTGATGGGCGCTGAGCTACCGCTACTCAGCGCGGTGGTGGCGCGCTTGGCCGATCCGGATGTGCACATGGCGGCGTACAGTGGCATTGTATTTCCACTGGCACTGGTGATCGAGTCGCCCATCATCATGCTCCTCACTGCGTCCACAGCGCTGAGCCGCAACACCCGCGCGTACAAAAAAATGTGGCGGATGATGACGTGGATGAGCGTGGTACTCACGTTGGGGCACGTGGCGATTGCCTTCACGCCGTTGTACGATTTCATCGCGCTGAAAATTCTCAATGCACCGGCAGATATCATTGAGCCCGGCCGCGTTGGGCTTCAAATCATGACGCCGTGGACTTGGGCCATCGCGCATCGGCGTTTTAATCAGGGCGTGCTCATTCGCTTTGGGCAATCCGGCGCGGTCGGCTGGGGCACGGCAATGCGATTGGTGGCGGATGTAATTGTCCTCGCCATTGGTTTTGCGTTGTACGATGTCGCCGGCATCGTGGTGGCCACGGCGGCGGTGGCGGCGGGAGTACTGGCGGAGGCGGCGTACATCCACTGGAAAGTGCAGGCGGTGATCAACGGCCCTTTGCGCAAAGCCAGCGGCCCGGCGATCACGCAACGCGAAGTGATTTTGTTTTATTTGCCGATTGCCTTCGCGCCCACCATCGGGCTGCTGGGCCAGCCGATGCTCACCGGCGCCATGGGCAGGATGGATGCGCCTTTGCTCACGCTGGCGGTATGGCCCACGGTAAACAGCCTCATCTTTATGCTACGCGCCGCGGGCATTGCCTACACGGAAGTGGTGGTGGCACTGCTCGATCGGCCCGGCGGCTTACGCCAATTGCGGCGATTCACCGTGTGGCTGAGCCTTGGGCTAAGCGTGCCGTTGCTGGTTTTGTGCACGACGCCGTTGATTGATATTTGGTTCGACCGCTTTATTGGGCTACGACCGGAACTGGCCGCGCTGGGCAAATCCGCGCTGTGGTTTGCGGTGCTGATGCCGGCGGTCACTGCTTGGGCTTGTTACTTCGAGGGATTACTCATCCACCACAAGCGCAGCGCGGCGGTTACCGAAGCGGTAGTATTTTTCATCGTCACCCTGTTCGCCTTTCTGTTTTTTGCGGTGAAAAACCAAAGCATGCCGGGCCTCAACGCGGCGGTGTGCTCCATGTTCCTTGCCGGCGTGGCACAAACGCTCTGGCTTTGGCGTCGCAGCCACGGGATCACCCGGGATTATTTGGCGCAATAACCACCCAATTCCCGCAGCCCAACGACCGATTTTTCTTTCTACTTTTGGAATTTTACTTTTAATCGCGGCATGACTCGCCGCGAAGCCATCCTCACTGGCGCTGCCGCACTCACCGGCTGCGCCACGCTCTCTCGAAATCAGACCGGCCACATCGATGCCCACAGCCATATTTGGACTGACGAGGTGAAACGCTTCCCGCTGGCGCCCGGCAAGACTGTGGCTGACCTTAAGCCGCGCACGTTCAAGCCCGAAACACTCATCGCGCTGGGCAAAACTGAAAACGTCACGCGCCATGTCCTCATTTCCCACGGGCCCTTTCACGGCTACAACAACGACTACTACATTCACGCCGCCAATCAATTCCCCGGCGTGTTCGCCATCGTCGGCGCGATGGATCCCGCGCTGGATCGCATCCCCGCCCGCATGATTGCCAGCCGCAAACTCGGCATCACCGGCTATCGCATCCTGCCCAACAACAATGCCGACTGGCTCCAAGCCACGCCCATGCAAACCATGTGGAGCATCGGCGCGAAGGAACGTATTGCGATGTGCCCGCTCATCGATCCCAAGTTCATCGCCGGCCTCGGCCCGATGTGTGAAAAATTTCCGGACACTCCCGTTGTCATTGATCACTGCGCCCGCATCGACACCCAACACGAAACTGAACTGACCCAACTCTGCGCCCTCGCGAAACACAAAAACGTGCACGTGAAAATTTCCGCCTTCTACGCCTTCGGCGCCAGGAAACCGCCGTACGATGAGCAAATCCCAAAAGTCAAACGCCTCTTCGAAGCCTACGGCCCGCGCCGCCTCATGTGGGCCAGCGATTGCCCGTATCAGCTCGGCGGCGAAAATACCTACGCTGCCTCCATCGCGCTGGTGCGCGACAAGTTGGATTTTGTAACCGCCGAGGACAAACAATGGCTCCTGCGGCGCACGGCTGAAAAAGTGTTTTTCAATTAAGAATGATGCCGACTCAGTCGCTCCAACTTCTCGCCCCATAACTTCTGTGCCATCTCGCGGGCGGGGACGAAGGGGCATTTGGGCTTGGGATTCGCGTGCGTGACATCCTGATGATGCAGCGCGTATTGCGCGCCGGTGAGCACAGCGTCGCTGCCCCATTGGCCTTCGAGCTTTTGCACTGCGGCATCCAGCGCACCCCAGCGTTCGGCGTCGGTGGTGCCCCAGAGCGTCGGCTGTGTGTCCAGCGGTTTGAGGTTGCAGAAACAAAGGCGAATCTGCCGCACCGGCTGCACGTGGCCGGCCATCGTTTCATCAAACAATTCCTCGAGCACCGTGTTGATGGTGGAGTTAAGAAACTGCGGATGCGTAAAGCGATGCGCCGCGACGCTCTCGGTGAAGTCCGTGAAGCGAATGGCCAAACTCATCTCACGCGCCTGCAACCCCTCGCGCCGCAGTTGGCCGATCAGCCGCGTGCTTTCGCTGAGCGCGAAAATCAGCGCCGCCTCGTAATCCGGCTCATCAAACGGCAGCGTGGTGCTGCTGGAAATCGTCGTGCGATCTTTCACCTCCAACAGCAGCGGCTCGTTCCAATGCCCATTAGCGAAGAGCCAAAGTTGCTGACCCCAAATGCCGAACTTTTGTTTCAGCATCGTGGACGGCAGCCGCGCCACATCACCAAACGTCCGCGCGCCCAGCACCGCCAATGAACGCTCGCGCCGCTTGCCCACCCCGGCCAACTCACTCACGTGGCGCTCCTCCAAAAATTCCTTCTCGCCATCCGGCGGCACTTCCACAAACCCCGGCTTGGCCGCGCTCGTCGCCAGCTTTGCCATCCACGTGCTGCGCCCGAGGCCCGCAGACACCGGCAGCCGCAGCTCATCTTGAATCCGCGCCCGCAAGCCGTTCACATAATCCGCCGCCGTCGCCACGGTTGTCTCCCGCCACACGTGCGTGCCCATCGTGGTCAAATCCAAAAACCCCTCGTCAATGGACATCGGCACCAACGTTGGCGAGTAATCCTCCATGATTTCAAACATCGCCTGTGACAGCCGCCGATACTCATCGTACTGCGGCCGCGCCAGCACGCCGTGCGGGCACACCCGCTTCGCCTCAAAACACGCCATCCCCGTGTGAATCCCAAACCGTTTCGCCTGGCGATTGGCGGCAATCACAATCCCATCCCCACGCCGCCCGCCGCCCACCCACACCGGCCGGCCCGACAACGAGGCATCCAGCGCCACCTCGCAACTAGCAAAAAAGGTGTCGCCATCGACATGCAAAATTCGACTGGGCTGCCGCAAATACATTGTGGGTTCGCATCCACTTTCCGCGCAAAATCACGCGTTGTCAATATGAGTGAAGGGGTGGGACAAAGAGAGTCCGAGAAGGACAGGCCTTCACACTTTGCGCCGCTGCACTTCAAACTGCCGATGTTTGCGCTTCGACTTGGAAACTTCAAACCCGGGGCTGGCGTTGAACATTCTGGCGATGCGAGTGGCGATGCCAGCGTCGGCCGCGCCGTGGTGCGCGTGAAGGAGAAAGCGCACGTGAAGTGGTTTGTCTTTTTTAATCACCACCGCCCCATGGCGACAGAGGGATGCGCCCATCCAACCATCCTCGCGCACGTGCCAGTGCGAGGGGTGGCTTGGATTTTTTGCGTGATCGAAATACGTGATCCCCTCGGTGACGGTCACGCGTTTGCCTTTGACCCGCCGTGCCACTGCGCCGCTGTAATCCATCCACGCCGCCGATTGCCCAAAAATTTCGGGCTCGCCGCGCCCGCCTTCGCTGCTGGTGATTTGCCCTTCGCCCCAAAAAGTTGCAATCCCCTTCGCCATCCGCACCGCGAGCAGACCAAAATTCGACTGCTCCAACGTCACCGGCGCGCCCGTCGACGTAAAGGTGGATTGCAATTCCAGAAACGTCTCGCCCTCCGGGCCGGGGCGAATGGCGGCGACCATTTCCTGCTCCATTATTTCCTTTCCGTCGCCGTTGAACCAGCCGGCGCTCGTGGCCATCACCGCCTCCGTGTCACCATCCGAGTAAGCAAGCCACCGCGTTTGCCGAATACGCGCCTTGGTGTTGTCGCCCCAGAAATCCTCACCGTCCACCTTCGCGTGCGCCCACCACACGGAACGGTGGTGATCGTGATTCTGTGCCCCCGGATGCCCCATACGCGTCAGTGTCTCGCCCGAGGGTCCGTTGAAGGGATAAAAAAATGGCCGCGGATATTTTGCATCGAAGTGCCAGCGCACCCGCTCGCGGCCATCGATTTGCAGCGAAACTTGGTCGTCCGGCAACGGAAGAATCTGGCACTTTGGGAATTGAAACGGCATGCGGAAATTGAGACATGGATTACACAGATTTTCACGGTAAAAAAATCTGTGAGTATCCCTGTCTGTGACGCATTGACAAACTCCGCCCATGCGCCACTCTTGCCCCATGAACCGCCGCACATTTTTCGCCAGTTCTGCCGCCGCCGCCGTTTCCTTTCCCGTCCTCGCCAAGAGCTTGGTTAAAAAACTGCGCGTTGGCGTCATCGGCCACACCGGTCGCGGCAATTTTGGCCACGGGCTGGACACGGTTTGGATGGGCCTGCCGGAAACAGACATTGTGGCCGTGGCCGATGCCGATGCCGCCGGCCTGGCCAATGCAAAAAAGAAACTCAAGGTGAAGCACGGATTTGCCGATTACCGGAAAATGCTGGCTACGGCAAAGCCAGATATTGTTGCCGTGTGTCCGCGTCATGCAGATCAGCATCACGACATGGTGCTCGCTGCCATGGAGGCCGGCGCGCAGGGCGTTTACATTGAGAAACCGTTTGTCCGTACCCCCGCCGAGGCAGATTCGCTTCTCGCCGCCTCCAAAAAACACGGCGTCAAAATCGCTGTCGCGCACCGAAACCGTTATCATCCCATGCTCGCGGCCATCGATAAATTCATTGCCGAGGGCAAGCTTGGTAAACTTCTGGAAATCCGCGGGCGGGGCAAAGGTGATCGTCGCGGTGGCGCGGAGGATTTGTGGGTGCTCGGCTCGCACGTGCTCAATCTCATCCACTACTTTGGTGGCACCCCGCGCAGCTGCTCCGCGCGACTGCTCCAAAACGGCAAACCTGTCACCGCAGCCGATGTGAAGCCCGGCAATGAAGGCCTCGGCCCGCTGGCCGGCAATGAGCTGCACGCACGCTACGAAATGTCGCGCGGCGTGGTTGCCTATTTTGATTCCATCGCCAACGACGACACAAAAAACTTTGGCTTCGGCCTTCATCTCATCGGCAGCAAAGGCGTCCTCGCCCTCCGTAACGACCGCCATCCGTTCGCGCATTGGGTGCCGGGCAATCCGTTCGCTCCCGCGCTGGAACCGCGCCCGTGGATTCCCTTCACCGCAGCCGGATTAAATAAAAAGCTGCCCAACATGCAATCGATCAACGACCTCGTGCATCACGTCACCGCCGCGCGTGATTTGATCCGCTCCATCCGCGACAACCGTGAACCTCTCTGCAACGGGCAGGAAGGGGCGATGACCGTGGAAATGATTTGCAGCGTTTTCGAATCCCACCGCCAAGGCGGCCGCGCCGTGGCTTTCCCGCTCAAGGAACGCGGCAACGCGCTGGCGAAGTTGAACTAAGTTCAAACGCTGAGGCGCAGAGAAAAGGCCGCTTAGCGCCTAGTGCTCTTCCTCAACGAGGCAGCCGTACTTGGCGAAAATGTAGGTGAAGCCGATGAGGTAGGCAAAGAAGGGCACCATCGAAAGAAGGCCATCGCCTTTAACCATAATGAGAATGGTCACGCCCAGCGCAATGCCCATGGCGAGGATGACTATAAATGCCTTAAAAAACTGCATACGCGGCGGACTCTATCCCAATCGCTGTGCGGTTCAAGCCTTATTAATAGCGCACCTGCACACCCGGCAGCGCAGCTTTGAGCTCCGCCACGCCGGCATCGGTTACTTTCGTGGGGTACAGGAATATTTGCCGCAAGGATCGAACGGCCGCGAGGTGTTTGAGGCCGGCATCGGTCACTTGTGTATCGGCAAGGCTGATGATGCGCAGTTGAGTGAGCGTCCGCAAATGTGCAAGTCCTTCGTTGCTCACGCCCGTTTTGGCAAGATACAATTCCCGCAACTGCGTGTGCTTCGCGAGGTCGGCCAAGTCCGCATCGGCTACAGCTTTGTTGGACAGATTAAGATAAGTGATGCGCCCGCGATTGTCTTTTCTCACTCCGGTCTCACCCGCTTGAGAAATCAACCAGTCAGCGCCGCCGCCGGTATTGCCCGAACCGCCCGTGGGTGATTCACACCCAACCAAAACAACGACCATTACTAAAATAAAAAACCTCATGCACGAAGTTACCCTAGCCGGATGGGTGAATCAATCCTTGAAAAAAGAGGAGAGGCGGGCACCAGAAGATGGCAACCCGCCCCTCGTTCGAGGCATGTCACAAACCATTGTATCCTCAACGAAATACTTGTCTGACTTGTTGGCTGTACTAAGCCCTCGTTAATAATAGTAGAGCAAACGCCGTGCCAACTCAGGCCAGCGCAAAAACCAACGGAAAAACATAGAAAGGCAAATGCGCGTGAAAAATCGTGCGTGAAGATTGCACATTCCGCGCAATTTTTACTCCAAGCTGAACCGGCACACGCCCGGAGTATTAATCTCAACCGGCGGTCTCATCACCCTTGGGTTTTTCCAATTCCCAGCGGGCAAGTTTGTTGTGGCCGACGGCGAAGATTTGGTCGGCCTTTTCGCTGAGGTTGAACTCGTGGATGTGCATCGGGGCTTTCTCGGAGCGGACGATTTTCATCGCCTCGGGGTCAATAAATAGAAGCCAGCCGTTGTGATCGCCGCCGGCGGCGAGAAGCCATTTTTTCTCGGGGTGATATTCCATGTGCTCGACAAGCCCCTTGAACTTGTCGCCCGCCTCGATGACCTTGAGTGACTTGCCTTTTTCCCAGTCAAAAAATTCCATCCGCGACTTGGCTCCGAGGTGATCGATATTGCCAATCTTGCCAATGCCGCCGGCGGTGAGCATCTTGCCGTCGGGCGAAAAACGCAGGCTGCGGATGCCGCCGATGGAGTGGCGACGCTGCTTGGGATCCCAAGTGTACATGCCGGGCGATTCGCAGGTTTTCAATTGCTTGCCGGTTTGCACGTCCCAAATGACGATGTGGCCGGGCTTGTCGGCGGTGGCGAGCTTGCTGCCGTCCGGGCTGAAGACGGCGCAGAAAAGCATGCTCGGATAATTGTGCGGGGTCTTTTCCTGGTGGCCGCGCAGTTCACGGACGAGCTTGCCGGTCTCGGCATTCCACAGGCGGCAGACCATGTCGTCCGCCACGCTGGCAATGAGCTTGCCGTCCGGTGATGCCTCCACGCCGCGTAGCCACTTGGCGTGAGCTTTTTGGCGCCGAATCAATTTGCCGCTCTCGCGGTCCCTCCATGCAAGATGCCGGTCCCACGCGCCGGTGACGATGTGTTTATCCGTCAATGCCGTGCCCGTCACAAAGCTGCTGTGGCCGTCGCCTTCGCACCGCTTGGATTCGGGCTTGTCGCTGGCGAGGTCCACGAGATACAGGCCGCCGTCGCTGCTGCCCACGTAGCATTCGCCGCTTCCGGGCACACGCGCCATGCTAAAGCAGATATCGCTTCTGCCTACGTCTTTTTGGACTTTGAAATTGGTGCCGTTGTCGTCTGCCATCATGTTTTTTTACGCGAGCACTTCGCGGATAGGTTTGATGCCCGGGTTGACCAGCGGGATGGGGCGGGCGCCGACGTGGTATTCTTTGTGATGGTCGATGCCCGCAGCCTCGAGAATGGTGGCGAAAAATTCGCCGGCGCCAACTTCGCCTTCGGTTACCTCTTCACCTTTGGCATCCGTTTTACCAAACACTGCTCCTCCCTTCACGCCGCTGCCGTGCAGCGACGCGCTCCATGCGGTGGCAAAGTGATCGCGCCCCAGGCTGCCGTTGATACGTGGCGTGCGGCCGAACTCAGCCATCGTCACGATGAGCACGTCGTCAAACATACCGCGCTGCTTAAGATCGTCGATCAGCGCGGCGAGCACGCGGTCCAATTCGGGCACGAGTTCCTGGTGGGTTTCAAAATTTTGCCCGTGGCTGTCCCACCAAGCACGGCTCACGCGCACGAACGGCACGCCCGCCTCGACCATGCGCCGCGCCATCAGCACCTGCTCGCCAAACTGCGTGGGCCCGTACATTTCGCGGATTTTTCCCGGTTCGCCCGACACGTCGAAAAGTTTCTCACTGCTCATCAACCCGTGCACCCGTGCGTAAGCGGCAGCGTGGCTTTTCACCGCCGGCAGCTCTCGCCCCTGCGCAAATCGGTCGCTCAACAACTGACGCAACTGCGCGCGTGCTTCGTGGTCGCCCTGCGTGATGGTGTCCAGTTTTTTGATGTTGGGCAGGGTGAGTTTTTCGCCGTCATGCAAATGAATGGCCCCGTAACGCGCACCCAGAAAGCCCGGTGACACGCGCGCGGAATTCCGCCCCTCGGTGCTGGTGTAAAAATTAACGTAATCGGGCACCTGACTTTCCATTTGACCCAGTTCGCGCGCGACCACCGCGCCGAGGTCGGGGTACTTTAGGGTCGGCTCATCCTTGCGTCCGCGCATCATCATCTGCGCTCCGCCGCCATGGCCGCCATCGCGGGTGTTGAGCGAACGCACGACACACGAGTGCTTCATGCGCTTGGCCATTTGCGGCATGAGTTCGCTGATGCGTACGCCGGGAATGTCCGTGGCGATCTCGGCGAAGGGGCCACCGGTCACCGCGCCCGGCTTGGGATCCCACGTCTCAAGTTGGCTCGCGCCGCCCGCCAGCCACAGCAGAATGACGCGCTTGTTGCTCTGCTTCAGCGCCTTGGTCAACCCCTTCTCGCTGAGCGCATGCACTGCGCCCGTGGTGCCGACGAGTCCCGCCGCGCCCATCGTGCCGAGAAATGCCCGGCGGCTGACATCATGCTCCGCCGACCCACAAAAATTATTGCCCGTTTTCATCATAAAAAACTCCCCACTTTGACGCACGCGCCCGTGATTTCATTTAGCTCAATTTACCCCGGAGACTCAGAGGTTTTTTGCTGTTCCCCCGGGGTGAAAATCAATGATTGAACCGCATCTCCGCGCTGGTCAGCAGCGACCACACGATTTGTTTCCAAGAGTCTGTGAGGCGATCGCCACGGTCGCCGAGATAAGCTTCGACAGCAGCAATTTCCGCTTGGGTAGGTTTGCGGGAAAGGATGGCGAGCCAGGCGGTTTCAATGCGATTTTGGCGGCCCTTGAGTTTCAAAATCATACCGACGAGCTTGCCGTTTTCATTTAACAACTCGTTGCGCACGCGGTCGTTGTTGCTGAGATAGAGTGCCTCGTCCACGCTGATTTGGAACAGTTCGCGCGGCCGTTCAAATTTGGACGCCCATCCGTGCCCGCTTTTTTCCCATGCGGCGATGCGCCTTGCTTGTTCCTCCGGTTTTTGTTTCGTGACATCGCCGGGATTCTGAACGGCGATGTTTAGTGACGCCCCGTATTGGTGGGGCGTTAACGCGCGTGGCAATGCCGCAGCAAAGTACGAGGGTGCCGGCCGTTGCGAATCACTCCAACGACTGGTGCGGGCGTACGCGTTGCTTTGGGCCAGCCCGCGAATGGTGCGGCGCAAATCATAATCGTGCTCAATGAGGTCGCGCGCCAGCCATTGAAGCAGCTCCGGATGGCTGGGGGTATTCGCGCCGTGCATCTGGTCCAACGGCATCACCAAGCCGTACCCGAACATCTGATGCCAAATGCGATTAACAATGGCCCGCGCGAAGTAGCCGTTGTTTCCCGACTTCAGCCCCGCCTTCACCAATTGGGCCCGGCGGCTGTATTTCGGCGGCGGGAGCGGCTTCTTTTCCTTTTTAAATTTCTCGCTGCGTTTCTTTTCCTCCTCTTTCGCTTTTTTGTCGGGCTCCAAGGTTTTAGGTTCCTGAATTTCCGCGCCGGATAAAAAAATCGGCTTGGCCTGTTTTGATTCGCCTCGGGTCGTCGTGAAACTCACCTGCCCGTATTCGCGTTCGCCAAAGTAGTCGCCGTTATCGTAGGTGCGGTTGAAAAACGATTTCATCCCAAAATAATTATCCTGCTTCCACGAGGGCACTTCCGGATGGTCATGGCAACGCGCGCACGAAATATTCACGCCGAAAAATTTTACACTCACATCCACCGTCAACACGTCCGGATCCTTTACCCGTTCCTTGATGAACACCGCCACGTCGCGCATGTTTTTATCCGTTTGATCCGCCAGAATGACCTCGCGAAAAATCTGATCCCACGTCCGCCCATCCTTCAACGCCTTGGTCAGGTAATTGCCCATCTTACCGTCCTGCTTGTCCATCAACAGCCAGTTTAGCTCCACCACCTGATGTCGCAAAAATGAATCCGATTTCATCAGCCGGTCGATCAATTCGTTTCGCTTGGTTTTTGATTTCTCGGCTATGAATGCGTTCAGTTCCGGTACAATCGGGATGCGTCCGGCCAAATCCAACGTGGCGCGTCTTGCGAATTCGTAGTCATCCGCTGCGGTGGCCGGTTTCACTTTGTCCGCCGCGAGCTTTGCGTCTACATAAAAATCAACCACCTCAGCGATCCCTTTCCCGTTGGGCGCTATTTTTTTGAGGTCAAACTTGTCCCACCACGCTTGTTCCACCTTCACTACACCTTTGGGGAAGACCGCCCCGCGAGTAATCCAACGCTCGAAATCCCGAATCACTGCGGCCGGCAATTTCTCTTTCGGCGGCATTTCAAGGTCTGGAATCTCATGTCGTATTGCCTTGATCAAGAAACTCTCGTTCGGTTTACCCACGGTGATGGATGGCCCTTCCTCGCCGCCTTTTAAAATGCCCTCACGCGAATCGAGCTTGAGGTTCCCCTTCAATTTCTGCGCGCGCTCGGAATGGCATTTGAAACATTTCTCCGCCAAGATCGGGCGAATTTTTTCCTCAAAGAAGGTGATGTCCGCCGCGTTTGGTTTTTCCGCGGCAGAAAGATGCAGAGTCAGCCCCACTAAAAAATACAGCGTGTATCTCATCACAAAAAAATCCAACCGGTGACCGCCAATAAATCGACGGAGGGCCCTTGCAAATATTCAGGCCAATCAGCCGTCCGCACGTTTGCACGTTTGCACGTTTGCAAATCC
>CAUZWB010000002.1:0-22961 GCA_963583525.1 Verrucomicrobiia bacterium
GCGCTGGAGAACGTGGAGGTACCGTTGAAGCTGGCGAGCCTTGAGCGCAAGGAACGGCGCGCGCGGTCGGCAGAGCTGATTGAGCTGGTCGGCTTGGGCCATCGCGGCGGGCATTTTCCAAATCAACTTTCTGGCGGCGAACGGCAGCGGGTGGCGATTGCTCGGGCGCTGGCCAATCAACCGCGGCTGGTGCTGGCGGATGAGCCGACGGGCAATCTTGATGAGAAGATTGGGCGCGAGATTATTGAAACCCTGGTGAAGCTGAACGCGGAACAGAAGATGACGATGGTGCTGGTGACGCACAACCCGGAGGTGGCGGCGCGGGCGGCGCGGCAGTTTCGGCTGGGCAGTGGCAAACTGGTGGAGGAGACGGTGCAGGAATGAAATTCGCGGATCTCATTTCGGATGTGTTCCTGAACCTCACGCGCAAAAAAATGCGCACCACGCTCACGATGGTGGGAGTGGTGATCGGGGCGGTGGCGGTGGTGACGACGGTTTCGCTTGGGCACGGCCTTTCGTTTTTCCTCGATCAACAAGTTCGTGCCGTGGCCAATCCACTCACCGTGGAGGCGTGGCCCAAGAAAGGCGGCAGCCCCAATCGCGCCGCGCGCGGCATGTTCAAGAACATCGGTAAAGCACCACAGGAAATTAAAAAGGAAAAGGAGGATGAGTTTTTTGGCGCGCTGAAAATCAAGACTATCGAAAACGAGATGGTTGAAAAAATGCGCGAGATTGAAGGCGTGGAACGCGTGCAACCCAAGGTGTTCGTGCTGGCGCGCTCGGTACAGCTCGATGACGACACGCGCGAGTTCGACACCATCGTCGTGCCGTGGATCGATGCCGGCGCGCAAGTGCTCTCCACCGGCCCGGGATTTTCGTCCATCGACGCGCACGAGTGCATCATCTCCGAGGCCTATCTGGAGTCGATGGGGTTTGAGCGCCTCGACCAATTGATGGGCCGCATGGTGACCATTCGAGTGACGGAACATCCGATGTTCGCACTGGTCGGGCGCGGCGGTTTGGATTCATCGGCATTGGAAAAAATTCAGAGCATCGCCACGCTGTTGAAAGACCCTCCCAAAAACCGCGTGCGAATGGTATTCAGCCTGTTTTTCCTGCTGCGCGACCTTGCCAACTCCGAGGAACTCAAGGCTATGGCAGAGCCCGAAGGCGAGCCGGTGGAGTTCCGCGCCAAAGTGGTGGGCATCTCCAAAAAAGGATTGCTCACCAACATCGTTTACGTGCCCGACGGCTTCGCGATTCAAATGGGTCGCGTGCTTTTTAATAACCAGGAAATGTACACCGAAAAAAACTGGGGCATGGGCATGGTGCTGCTAGCCAAAAGCAAGGAAGACGTTCCGCGCGTCAAAGCCGCCGTGAAGGCACTTGGCTTCCGCGCGCACACGATGGAAGATCTCATCGGCAAACTGCACGACTTCTTCGCCACGCTGCAAAGCATCATGGTCCTCTTCGGCAGCATCGCATTTTTCGTGGCCACATTTTCCATCGTCAATACGCTGCTGATGGCCGTCGTCGAACGCAAGCGCGAGATCGGCGTGCTGCAGGCGCTCGGTGCCACGCGTGCGCACATCCTGAAAATGTTCGCCTGCGAAGCCGCCGCCATCGGATTGCTCGGCGGAATACTCGGCGGCCTATTCGGTTGGGTAATGGCCCAAGCCGGAAACGCCTTTTCGCATTACAAATGGGGACACATCATCGGCTCAGCAGATTTGTTCGTGATGCCCGGCTGGCTCTTCCCCGTGCTGCTTGTGTTCACAACGCTGCTCGGGCTCGTCGCCGGCGTGTACCCCGCTTGGCGCGCGTCCCGCCTCGACCCCGTCGCGGCACTGCGGTATGAATAAATTGAACACAGATATTCAGGATTTATTTTTTTATCCTGAATATCTTGATCATCTGTGTTAAGGATTGGTTTCTCTGTCTTTCAAGGTTATGTCTGCCGCGTGCCCTTGCCGAATGCAAACAGGTTGTTCATTGATGAGCGGAAGTTGGCTGAATACTGCCTCAGTCCCATCCATCCTCGCGGAAAACACAAAGCCAAAGTTTTTGCCCGCGCCGTTGGAATAGGCGATGATGATGTCGAGATGCTGCGTCAAGCTCTGGAAAACGCGGCGAAAATAGAGCCATTTGAAGCTGGTGAGTTCGATGAATTTGGCCAGCGTTACTTTGTAGACTTTGAGTTACACGGGCCAACTGGCAGTGCGTCTGCCAGAAGTGTTTGGATAATTCGCGAAGGTGAAGACTTCCCAAGACTGGTTTCCTGTTATATAATTTGAGAACGATGAGCGCAGAATTGAAAACGCTGGATGTGGTGGCCCTGCAATGTGAGGTGCCGGAAAAAGAGCTGCGCCGCGGCCAAGTGGGCACGCTGGTGGAGGACTTGGGGGACGGCGTTTTTGAAGTGGAATTCAGCGATGACGCCGGCAAGCCCTACGCCTTCGCTTCTCTGAAATCCGAAGACCTGTTAAAGCTCGTTCACACCCCGCAAGCCGAAGTGGTTTGAGCGTTCCCATATTCCAAGTTGACGCCTTCGCCGCCGAGCCCTTCACGGGCAATCCGGCGGCGGTTTGTTTGTTGGAAAACGATGTGGAGCCGGACTGGATGCAATCGGTGGCGGCGGAAATGAATCTTTCGGAGACGGCGTTTGTCACACCGCACGAGGATGGCTTTGGGTTGCGATGGTTCACGCCGGCGACGGAGGTGGATTTGTGCGGGCACGCGACGTTGGCCAGCGCGCACACCCTTTGGGAAACGAACCGATTGCCGAAGGATGTCACAGCGCACTTTCACACGCGCAGTGGCTTGCTTACGGCGGAGCGCGTGGATGATTGGATTGAATTGGATTTCCCAGCCACACCCGCCGAGGCCATCGAGATGCCGGCGGGGTTGTCGGATTTGCTCGGCAGCGTGCCAAAATTTGTCGGGCGCAGTCGGTTTGATTTGTTGTTGGAGCTGACCGATGCGGAAGAATTGCGTGACCTCAATCCAGACTTCGCCGGTCTTAGCCGTTTGCCCGTGCGCGGGTTCATCGTTACCGCTCCATCTGATGTGCCGGAGTATGATTTCCTTTCACGCTTCTTCGCTCCCGCCGAGTGCATTAACGAAGACCCCGTTACCGGCTCGGCCCATTGTGCGCTGGCTCCGTTTTGGGCGGAACGGCTGGGCAAGAACGAAATGATCGCATTCCAAACCTCGCCGCGCGGTGGCGTGGTGAAAGTGAAATTGGCGGGTGACCGGGTTTTGTTGCGCGGCCAAGCAGTGACGGTTTTGCGGGGGGAATTGGTTTAGTCAGCCTGTTTCAAGCCGCGTTTTTTCAATTGGTCCAGCAGCACGGCGGCGAGGATGAGGAGGCCGAAGACCACTTTCTGCATGTGCTCGCCCACGCCGGTTTGGTTCATGCCGCTGTAAATCACCGCGATGATCAGCGCGCCGATGAGCGTTCCAAGGATGCGCCCCTCGCCACCGGCCAAGCTGGTGCCGCCCACTACGACGGCGGCGATGACTTGCAATTCCTCGCCTTCGCCAAACCGCGGGTTGCCGTTGCCAAACAGTGACGCGTTGATAATTCCTGCCACGCCCGCGAGCAGACCGCACAGGGCGTACACAAAAATCAACACCCACTTCACTGGCACGCCGGAAAGTCGCGCGGCCTCGGGGTTGCCGCCCACGGCATAAATGTACCGGCCGAGCGTGGTGCGCGTCATGAGAATATGCGCACCGAAGAACAAGAGGATCATGAGCATGACAGGATTGGGCACGCCAAAAAGTGTGGACTGACTACCGAGCCAATCAAAGCCAGCGGCGTCCACGCTGATGTTTTCGCGCGGGGCGATGGTGTGCGCCAAGCCGCGGGCGATCATCATGACGCCCAGCGTGCAAATGAAAGCCGGGATGCGAAAGGCGGTGATCATCACGCCGGAGAAAGCGCCGAATAGGCCGCACAACCCAAGGCCGCCCACGCAACAGAGAATCACACTGATCGCCTTGGCATCCGCCGCGCCGCCCCAATGCTCAATCATCCACGCGGTGATCACCGCCGCGAAGGCCATCAGGCTTCCGACGGAAAGATCAATGCCGGCGGTGATGATGACGAGCGTCATCCCGATGGCGATGATGGCGGTGTAGGAAATGTGGTTGGCAATGTTTAGCACATTGCCGCGTGTGAGGAATTGTGATGACTCGTAACTTTCAGGCACGACGACCGTGGCTCCGGCCAGCGATGGATGTTTTTGCTGAAGGCCGGACAGTGTGTGGTCGCCTGCCGAACCCGTCATCGGCCGGAGCACGCCATTGGCGGAGGCTTCGAAAGTGGCGGCGATAAAATGCACGGTCTGGTTTTGCTCCCCCAGTTTTTGAAGCGTTGCCGAAAAATCCGCAGGTGAGCCGGATTCCACCGCGATCACGTGGCAACCCGCTTGTTCCAAACTGGCTTTCAATTCCTCTGCAAACGGCTGTTCGCCACCGCCGCCGCGAACGGCAATGAGCACTCGGGCGGATGAATTTTGGCTGGAGATTTTACCCGCAACTTCGCGGGCGGCCTCGTCGGTGACGGGATGGATCACCCGCCAAGTCGCCACGGTGAAATAGGCAAAGAGCAGCAGCAACACTAGCAGCGTGCCAAACTCGGAAACGATCCTGGATTGGAAAATTTTTTTCATGCCGCCAATTCCGTTTGCCCAACGGCGAGGCGCAAGAGGTCCGCTTGAGTGGCACCGGCGACATCGGTGATCTCGCCGGTGACTCGGCCCTCGTGCATCACCAGAATCCGATCGCTCATTCCCAGCACTTCCGGCAGCTCGGAGCTGATCATTAGGATTGCCTTGCCCGCCGCAGCGAGCCGGTTGATGAGTTGATAGATTTCGTACTTCGCGCCAACATCGATGCCGCGCGTGGGCTCGTCAAAAATGATTACCTCCGCGTTACGCTCCAGCCATTTCGCGAGCACCACCTTTTGCTGATTGCCGCCGGAGAGCGTGCCGGCGGATTGGTCGGCGCTGGACAATTTGATTTGCAGTTTACCCACATGCGCGTCCAGTGCCTCGGCCTCGCGCTTCGCATTAACAAAGCCCCACCGCGCAAACAAAGCCAGATTCGGCAGGCCAAAATTTTCGAGCACTGATTGGCCCAGTACCAGCCCCTGCAATTTGCGATCTTCGGGCAACAGACAAATGCCCGCCGCCACGGCCTCGCGCGGGGAACGAAGCGGAAGAAGCTTGCCGTCCAGCGTGATGGTGCCAGCCTCGCGACAGTCCGCGCCAAAGATAATCCGTGCGGTTTCCGTGCGCCCCGCACCCACCAAACCGGTGAGCCCCAGCACCTCGCCACGCCGAACTCCAAAGGATACGCCGCGCACGTGCCGCCCGCGCACAAGCCCATCCACCACCAACCGTTCCTCACCGATCTCCGCGGTGACTTTTGGAAATTCCTGATCCAGTTTGCGGCCCACCATCATCTCGATCATACTCTCCCGTGTGAATTCGCCGATCGGCTGTGTGCCCACCAGCCCGCCATCACGAAGCACCGTCACGCGATCCGCGATTTCAAAAATTTCATCCAACCGGTGGCTGATATAAATCACCCCAATGCCTTGCGCCGCAAGTTCGCGCACCACCGCCAGCAGCCGCGCCACCTCCGTGGGTGATAACGCCGAACTCGGTTCGTCCATCACAATCAGTCGCGCATCACGCGCCAGCGCTTTGGCAATTTCCACCTCCTGTTGTTCGGCAACAGATAATTCGGCGCAGCGTGTTTCAGGATCAATCTTCACGCCCAGCCGATCGAACAACTCACGCGCGCGCTGCCGTTCTTCATCTATCGCAATAAAACCCGCGCGCGTGGTTTCCTGCCCGAGAAAAATATTTTCCCGCGCCGACAGCCCCGGAACGAGATTGAATTCCTGATAAATGACCGCAATCCCCGCCGCTTGAGAATCCGCCGGACTCCGAATGTCCAGCGATGTCCCGCCCATCTCCACCGACCCTGCGTCCGGCCGATGCGCCCCACCGAGCATCTTGATCAGCGTGCTTTTGCCCGCGCCATTTTCGCCGAGCAACCCCAGCACTTCGCCCGCGTGTAATTCCAAATCCACTCCGTCCAGCGCCCGCACTCCCGGAAATCCTTTTTCAATGCCGACCATTCGCAGCAATGGCCCGGGGGGGGTGGAGGCGCAATCCGCCATGTTATTTCAAATCAGGATCCTTGTCCGCATCCTCCTTGTAATAAAGCTTGGCGGGAATCTTGATCACCCGCTCCGGCTTCCGGCCATCGATGTATTTCAAAATACTGTCCATCGTGATGCGGGCCATCTCGTCGGGATATTGAATCGGGTCGGCAAAAATTTTCCCGTCCTTGATCGCCTGCTTGCCCGCCTTCTCGCCGTCAAACCCCACGATCGTCACCTTGCCTTCCATGCCCGCCTGTTTCAACGCCGCGTACGCGCCCAGTGCCGATGGATCGTTGATAGCAAAAATCGCGCGCAAATCCTTGTTGCCTTGCACAAAAGCGGCGGTGGATTTCTTGCTATCCTGCTGATTGCCGCCGCCCGGGAGCGTTTCCGAAATCACGATCTTTGCGTTTTTGTTTTTCTCGTTGTGCGCCTCAATCACCTCGGTGAAACCTTGAACCCGCTGCACGCAGGAATCCGCCGTGGCCAAGTGTAGGATGAGCACCTTGCCGCCGACCGCGCCAATCGCCTTCACCATCGCGTCGCCCGCCAGCTTGCCGCCGCCGTAATTATCCGTCTCCACGTGGCTCACGATTTCCGCCGTCTCGTCCGT
Organism: Verrucomicrobiia bacterium; assembly: GCA_963583525.1. GTDB lineage: Bacteria > Verrucomicrobiota > Verrucomicrobiia > Limisphaerales > UBA1100 > JACNJL01. The sequence continues at coordinate 6,795 of CAUZWB010000002.1, forward strand.
GCACACCAAGTCCACCGTGAACACCGGGATGCCCGCCTTGTTCGCCTTGCGAATGGACGCGCCAACTGACTTGCTGTCGCACGGGCTCACCACGATCGCCTTCACCTTGCGCGAAATAAAATCGTCGATCTGCTTGTCCTGCGTTTCCGCGCGATCCCCGCCATCCACCACGATCACCTCGTAACCGTGTTTGGCCGCCTCTGTCTTCAATGTGTCGCCGATGATATTGAAAAACGGATTCGACAAATCTTTCGTGGTGTAACCGATCACCGGTTTTTCCGTTTTAGTTTCACTCCCGCTGCTGCAACCGATCAGCACGGTCGCCAGCACAGCACAGGAAAGTTGAATGATTTTTTTCATGATTATTTTTTAAAAGCCGGATGATTGGGGTCGCCTCCGCTCAAAATATACGCGAGCAGATCCATCACCTCATCCTCGCGCATTAGGTTCAATAAACCCGGTGGCATGGGCGAGACTTTGGAAGGCTCGATGCTCGCGATTTGCGGGCGATTGACATTAATTTGCTGGTTGGGATCGAACATGTCGGTGTTCACGCTCACACGGTCGCCGTTCATATTCACCACCACGCCGGTGACCGTGGAGCCGTCTTTCATTTTCACCACCACCGGCACAAACTGTTCGTTGATTTCCTTGCTCGGGTTGATGATTTGCTCAAGCAAATCATGCGCCGAATATCGGCCGCCCGCGCTGGTGAGATCCGGCCCCGTCATGCCGCCTTTGTTATCAAAACGATGGCAGGCGAAACAGCCGCCCGCGGAAAACATCTTTCGCCCGCGCGCGAAATCGCGCTGCTTCAGCTTTGTCTTGGCCGCCGTGCTGAGCTCTTCCAGCTTCCATTGCTTCACGTACTTCCGACCGATCATCGCTTCCGCCATGATTTCGAAAGGCGACTTCACCACCGGCTTTTTCGCCAGCAAATCCTTGAGGTCAATTTTCTCCTGGTCGCTCAAGCTCGCCACGGCATCGCGCCGAATGAACCCAATGAAAATGCTGAAACTCCGCCCGCCGCGATAACTGGCCGCTTTCAAAAACCAGTTGAAATACGCCGTGCGCAGCTCCGTCGTCCAGCCGATCTTCAGCATCCGCAACGAGCGCGCGTATTCAATCTGCTCCTCCTGCGTGTCCGCCGACTGCAAAAGCTTGATCCCCTTGGCCGCCGTGTCGGGCGCTTGCAAGAAAACAAGCGTTTCGCAGAGCAACCAGTTTTGCTCAAAAGTGGGCGCGGGAAATTGCGGATTCAGTTGCGCGATAATTTTTTCCACGGCAACCGCGTTTGGTTTGCCAAAGCGCACCAGCGCGATTTGATACGTCCGCACCAAAGTAAGTTTGCTCGCGTGATTCAGTTCATCCCACTTCACTTCCGCCAACGATTTGTAAACCGCCGCTGCCAATTGCTTGTCCACCGGCACAGCTTCGCCATTAGCCGGATCCGCCGCCGCAACTTTGCAAAGACCAAGCAATGCCGCCACGCGTTTGTTGAAATTCTTTTCATTCAACGCGCGGTCTTTCCATTGTGCCAAAGGTTGATGCTGCACCGCCGTCATGGCGGCCCAGCGGATGAAGCGGTCGCTGCGGTCCAAGTGCGGCCAAGAATGGTTGACTGCGTCCTTGTGCTGCACTCCGTGGTAGTTCCCCAGCTTTTGGCGTAGGGCACGGCCGTAGTGCATGGTGGGCTGGCCGGAAAGTTTGGTGGATTCTTTGCCAGTATAAGTCACGCGATACAAGCCCGACTGCACCTTGCGTCCGCCGATGGTGAAATACATCGCGCCATCTTTCGGATGAATGATCACATCGGTCACCGGCAACGGACTGCCGGTGATGAAGGTTTCCTTCGTGGCGGTATAACTGGAACCGTGCTCCTTCATATGCACCGCGTGGATTTTCCCCCAGCTCCAATCGAGAATGAAAAAGGCGTTTTGATACTTGGCGGGAAACTTCGCGCCGTAGCCGAACACCGTGCCGGTGGGCGAGCCGGGGCCGATGTTGATCACCGGCGGCAGCGTGTCCGGATAAAACTCAGGCCGCTTGCCGGTGCCGTTGCGCCAGCCCCACATGGAGCCGCTGGTCACGTGGCAAATGCGCGTGGGTCGATACCACGAGGTATTGAAGTCGTACTCCATATCCGCGTCGTAAGTGAACAGCTCGCCATCGCGATTGAAGCCGCCGTCGAAAATGTTGCGATAGCCTGACGAAATAATCTCCCACTTTTTTCCATCCGGCGACACCTTGTAAATAATCCCGCCCGGCGCCAGCCGATCGCGATTGTGCCCGCGCCCATCCGGCATGCGCGGCAGCAAATGATCCTCGCCCCAATGCCGCGGCACCCGCGAAGCATCGGCCTTTATCGGCGTGGTGTTGTTGCCGGTGATCAGGTAGAGCGATTTCTTGTCCGGCCCGAGCAACACCGCATGAATCCCATGATCGCCGCGCGCCGTCATGCCGCGCAGTTTCTCCACCTTATCCAGCCGGTCGTCCCCATTCGAATCCGTAACCCGATACAGCCCACTCTCCATCTTGCGCTCGTAATCATTCACCCCCACGTACAACGCCCCAAACGCCCACAGCAGTCCGTTCGCCGCGCGGATCTTGGCCGGGACCTTCTCGATATTCTTGGCCTTTAGCGGCTGTCCGGCCGCCGGCGGCTTGAACCGGTACAACCCCCCAAACTGATCGCTCACAATAATCCGCCCCTTATCATCCGTGCAAAGGTTTACCCATGAACCCTGTACCGGCTTGGGCACAGAATACAGTAACTCCACCTTGAAGCCGTCGGGCGCTTTGATATTCCGAACCGGCGTGGCTGAATCCTGCACTGATTGAGCCTGAGCAAAGATGCCCAACGTGAATACAATGAGAGAAACAAAAAAACGTAACATGTCGTGCCGCAAGGAATACACGCACACACACCCAAAGCCAATGGAAATGATAAAGCCTAAAATGCCGTGGTGTGGGCCGATCTTCGGTTTATATCGTCTGGCCTAGTTCGATCGAAGGAACCCATCGCTTTGAATCACTTTTCGGATCAGGGACTTGAGCTTGAATCCTTCTTGTTCGGTTTGGTTGACGATGCTTTCAATCGTGAGTGTGTCGCCCGGGCTGAGTTCGCGGGTTAGGGCGAATCGCAGTAAATGCCCGGTTAAGGCTTTGGCGAAACGGCGGTCTTCCTTCGCGATTGATTTTTTGAAGTCGACGATGTTGTCGAATTTGTATTTTCGCAGCAAGGTTCCGGTGGCATCGACGGTGCGGCCGTTGGGATACTTGTCGCGCCAGCGGCCGGTGATGTCGAAATTCTCCAGCGCGAAGCCGAGCGGGTCGAGGCGCGAATGGCAGCCGGCGCAACTGGGGTTCTTGCGATGCTGTGCGAATTTTTCGCGAATGGTTAGTTTTTTGTCCAAGGCATCCTCGTTGAGCGGCGGCACGTCGTTGGGCGGCGGGGGCGGCGGGTTATTGAAGATCACCTCGATAATCCAGGCTCCGCGCCCGATTGGATGGGTTCGCTTGGGCCCGGCGGTCATGCTGAGCATGGCGGCGCTGGTGATGATCCCGCCGTAGCGCGGGTCGGGGGTGGGCACACGATTGAACGTGTGCAAGCGCAGTTTGTTGCGCATTTCGTTGTCAAATTTCTGGCGGGCGGCCTGCTGAATTTTGCCGGTGTCGCGAGGCTTGGGAATGCCCTTCAATGCAGCCTCGGCCTGTTTGAGCGTATCGTTCAGGGCCGTGTGTTTCTTTTTCTGTGCGGGCAACATGGCCTGCAGGGCGTCGGCCTCGGAGATGTAAAGATGGGTGCCACTGCTGGAAGCGGCGACCTCGGCGGCAGTGAGTGCGCGGTTGTACAGGCGGGCTTTGTCGATGCTCACGTTGAGGTATTTATTTCCGCCCGGCGGCAGATGGCGCAGGCCGAAAATGACCGAGCTGCGATTCTTGGGAAACGTGGCCGAGCTGCGGCGGAAGGGTTGGCCGTAGGGTTTGCCATTGCGATACATCCGAGTGGTGCCGTCGGGCTGATAAACCATGACGAGGTGCAGCAATTCGTTGGCCGCGGTCTCCGGGGTGGAGCCGGGAAAGTCGAGGGTGCGGCTGAATCCGTTGCTACCGGAAATCCAATGGCGCGGCTTGCGTTCGCCGAGCACAATGGTGTCGAAGAAATCGCCCGGGCCTTGGATGCCCATCACGCCGCCGCCGCGTTGGTTCACGTTGCCCACCTTGCACCAGACCTCGAGGCTCTTCGCGCGTAAATCAATCGGCAAGTTTTTGCTCAACAGATAGGCGCGATTGAGCACGACCATGCCGTCCTTGAATTGGATTTTGCCGTGCGCCTTGAGCTCGAGTGAATTGACCGAGTTTTTCAGGTCGCCATTAAATTCCCAGGCTGCGTAGGGCTTCAAGTCCACTGGTTTTTCCCCGCCGGTATTTTTATTGCGTTCTGCCAGCAACTTGGCCCGCACGGGCTTAATCACCGCTTCCAGATCGGTCTTGGTGTTTTTGATGAGCGTCTCCAGGCCTTTCCGCCGTTCCGCGTTGTGCCGGTTCATCTCCACAATCTCGCGGACATCCACCGTCGGCGGTTTCAAGTCGGTGGTGTACCATGTTTTCAGGAAGTCACTTTGGTAGCCAAACTTCGGCGTGATGAGCTCCACAATCGGCCGGTCTTCGATGAAAACCGCATCGAACAATAACAGCGGCTCCATCAACATCTGCAAGCTGGCCGGGTTGTTTTTGTCCAAACTGAAGTAACGGTGCTGACCCGGATCCGGCGTGGCAGCCAGCACGTTTTCGAGCTGCATCCATTGCGCGGGGAAGGTGTCGAGGAAGCGCTCGATTTTCGGGTCGGCCAGCATCCGGTCGAGGGTTTTCTCCAGCACGGCGGGCTTGGTCAGCTCCCCGGTTTTGGCCAGGCGCAGCAGCTCGGCGTCCGGCCCGCTGGCCCAAAGGAAAAATGAGAGGTTGGAGGCGAGGGCGTACTGCGAGTTCTTCGCGTCAGCGAGTTGATAGCGATAGAGAAAAAGCGGCGAGGACAGCGCGGCTGAGGCGACCTTTTTCATGGCGATGGTGAAAGAGACTTCCTGCTTCATTTTGCCGAGCGCGTAGGCGGTGTAGCGGTCGAGGGTGGCCGGCTCGACGGGGCCGCGGAAGGCGAGCTTTAAAAAGGTCGCGATTCGTTTACGTGTTTCGGCGGGAAGGTCCGCGCCCTCGGCGGGCGGCTGGAAAATAATTTTCCAAATGCCGACGGTCTGCTCGTTGAAATCGGGGCTCTCGACGATTGAAACGCTCAAGCTCAGGAAGGCATCGAGCAGCAGCGGCGAGAGGGTGAGCTGGTTGGCCTGATTGTCAAACCCGTGCGCGGCGCGCAAATCCTTCGGGAACGCCCGCACCGCACGCATGCCGGGCGCGGGGTTCAGCGCCAGCGAGCGGACGTTGACGCGGTCGGGCATTTTGGGCGCGTTGAGGTAAATCGTCTCGCGCGTCATCAGCTTTTCCGGCAGCGCGAACACGTCGCGATTGAGCCCGAAGAGGTCGCGCACGGCGTTGTTGTATTGAAACCGGTTCAAGCGCCGGACGCGCGAGTGCCTCGTCTTGACGCCGGCGGTGGCCACGCGCAGTTGAGTCTTCAGCGTGGCCAGCATTTTTGTGCGCTGCGCTTGGGTGAGTTGCGGCTCGTCCTCGGGCGGCATGTCGGCCGCGTCGATGACCTCGATCAATTCTTGGATCAACTTGGGTTTGGCGAGGAATGCCTTGGCGCTGGTGATTGCCTTGAGGTTGACCTTGCCCTTCACCTTTTCGCCGCCGTGACATTTCACGCAACTCTTGGCGAAGAGCGGTTTAAGGAATTGCTCAAACTCATCGGCCGCCTGAGCCGAAGCGATGCCCGCGAGCACGAGGAGCAGACAAATCCAGAAAATAAACCGTCGGGCAAGCATGGCCGGCTATGTCCACAAATCGGAAATGACGTCCGTGCTGTCGGCGAATGAATTCGTTTCCACGCCCATCAGTTTCGCGAGCGTCAGCCACAGGTTTGAATTGAGCGTACCACTTTTGGCCTGGATGAACCGGCCCTGCTTCACCTGCCCCTGCCCGCGGCCAGCGACGATCATCGGCAGGTCATAATATTGGTGCGTTGAGCCATCGCCCAGCGCAGCGCCGTAGGTGATCAGCGAGTTGTCCAGCATCGTGCTGCCGTCGGATTCCTTGATCTCCTTCATCCGCTTGAGCACGTAAGCGTATTGCTGCATGTGGAAGCGATCGATCTTCGCCACCGGGAGGTAACCCTTCCCCTTTTGGTTGTGCGTCATGGTGTGGTGATTCACCGGGTTGTCAAACACGCCCTCGTATCGCAGGGTGGCCTCCCAACGCTCGGGGCCAATCATGAATGTGGCGATGTTTGTGATGCCCATCTGGAACGCCAGCAACATCAGGTCCGCCTGCAACTGGATGTACTTGCCGCGCGGCAGCACCTCGTTCTTTGGCACGCGCACATCGGCACCCGCCAGCAGTTTCTCCAGCTTGGCCATGCGCACCTCGATGTTGCGCACCATCGTCATGAATTCATCCAGCGCCGCACGATCTTCGCTCGCCAGTTTTTTTGAAAGTGCCTTGGCATCGGCCAGCACGAGATCACTCACATCGTTCACGTGTGCACGCAGATTGCTCTTCGCGAACAGCCGATCGTACAGCTTGCGCGGGTTGCGGATGGACGGCGCGATTTTGTCCGGCCCGTACCACGAGATGTTGTCGAATTGAATCGACTCCTTGCCGGCGGTGAAACCGTTGCAGCCGATCTCCAGCGTGTTGAGCGCCGTCTTGTGGCCCACCTGATCGCCAATCACCTGATCGAGGCTGCGCCCGTTCGGATGCCGAACGCCCTGCGCGGCCGCCTGCACCGGCGAGAGGCTCGTGAGGTAGCACGACGCCCCTTGCGCATGCACGTCCTGCCCGTTTTTAAAAGTGCGATCCAGCCCGGTAATCAGCGTCACGTCCTTCGTGTGCTCCTTCAGCGGCAGCATCGTCTCCGTCAACTCCAACGGATAAACCCCCGGCTTGTTCTGCTTGCGCCGGTCCTTCGTCTTGTCCGCGTTGAAACCGCCCACAAACTTCGGCAACACCCCTTCTTCCTCCCCCGGAAAAAAACACCGCCGCACGATGCCATTGGGGATATACATAATCACCAGCTTTTTGTCCGGCTTTCCTGCCTTCTTCGCCGCCGCCATCGCCCCCGGCGCCGAGTGCAAAACCGGCAGAGCCATCGTCGCCCCGCCCGCCTTCAAAAATGTTCTCCTAGAAATACTCATTAGCTTTTGTCCCAGTTCAAATTTTGACCCACAAGAGCAACGATTGATTCATGCATTCACGCTCAATTCCGCCCATCAGTTGATAATTTTCTGAATCACCTTCCCGTGCACGTCGGTCAATCGTAAATCGCGGCCGCCGTGGCGGTAGGTGAGTTCCTCGTGATCCACGCCCATCAAGTGCAGCACCGTGGCCCAGAGGTCGTAGACGTCACTTTTGTTTTCGGTGGCGTGGTAGCCGAGCTCGTCGGTGGCGCCGTACACCGTGCCGCCTTTTGCGCCGCCGCCGGCGAGCCACACGCTGTAGCCGTGGGGATTGTGATCGCGCCCGTTGCTGCCCTGCGAGAAGGGCGTGCGGCCGAATTCACCGGCCCAAATCACGAGCGTGTCCTTGAGCAGACCGCGCCCCTTAAGATCCTTGAGCAACCCGCCGATGGGTTGGTCGACTTGGCGCGCCATGTTTTCGTGGCCGCCCTTTAGATTCCCGTGTTGGTCCCACGGGTTGGGCGCTTGGCCGCCGCCCATTTTTTCGGGCAGACAACTCAGCTCCACAAACCGCACGCCGCGCTCCACGAGCCGCCGCGCGAGCAGGGCTTGATGCCCATACGCCGCCGTGACGCCGTTGGGCGAATCCATGCCGTACATTTTTTTAGTGGCTGCCGTCTCGCCGCGCAAGTCGCACAACTCCGGCACGGCGGTTTGCATGCGATAAGCGGTTTCGTAATTGCGCACCGCCGCTTCCACATCGTTGTCGCCGCCAATCTTTTTAATAAAATCCGTGTCCAGCCCCTTCACAAATTCCAGCCGCGACCGTTGCGCGGCATCGGCTTCGCGCGGCTGGATGTTGCGCACCGCCGGTTGCTTGTCGCCCACGATGATGCTGCCCTGATTTTCTGCCGGCAAATAGCCGTTGCTGAATAACCCCACGCCACCGTGCGGCACCGTTGCGCCGCCTGCCTGTAATACCACGAAGCCCGGCAGATTTTGATTCTCCGTGCCCAGCCCGTAAGTCATCCACGCGCCCGCCGTCGGATGCCCCATGAACGGAAAGCCCGTGTGAAACGCGTAATTCCCCTGCGCGTGCTCGTTCACCTTGCTCGTCAGCGACCGAATCACCGCCAGTTCATCCGCGCTCTCCGCCACATGCGGAAACAAACTGCTCACCGGCAAACCGCTCTGGCCATATTTTTTAAATGTAAACGGCGAAGCCATCACATTGCCGTTGTTATTAAACTGCGTGCGCAAAATCTTCACCGGCATCGGCTTGCCGTGCAGTTCTTTGAGCTTTGGTTTCGGGTCAAACGTATCCACGTGCGACGCCCCGCCGGACATATAACAAAGAATCACATGCTTCGCCCGCGGCGTGAAATGCGGCTTCCGCGCAGGCCCCGCAAACGCCGGACTCGCCATCAGCCCCTGCAGCGCCATCAGCCCAAACCCCGTCGAGCACTGCGCGAGCATGGCGCGTCGGGAGAGAATCTTTGAGGTATTCATTATTGCAGATAGATAAATTCTTTTAGATTAAACATTGCCTGCGCGAGGTCGCGCCATGGATCAGGCGATGTAGCACCGGTTTTTTGCAGTGCGCTCATCTCGGCGTTCAGTTTCTGTAATGAGATTTTCAGCTCCTTGAGTTGTTTACGTTGAGAGTCGGTCATGGCGGCGAGTATGTCCTTTTCGGAAATGTAATTGGGATTGCCGCCGGCTGAGGCAAGCACTTCACTCGGTTCCAGCGCGCGATCGTACAGCCGCGCCTTTATCATTTTGCCGGCCAACATACGGCCGTTTCCAGCGCCAGGACCATGGCGCAAGCCAAAGACCACCTCGGAGTCACCGGCGCTAAACGGCTGCAGGCTCATCTTGTACGGACTGCCGTAAGGTTTGCCATCGCGGTAACCGATGATGGTTCCATCGGCCTGATACACGATCGCCACATGCACAGGACGTTTCATAGCTTCTTTCTCGGCAGGGCCATTCATGCTGCGCGTACGCTTGAAATTATTGCTGCCGGCCATCCAATGCCCGGATTGTTGTTCACCAAAAACGATGGCGTCGAAGAGTACGCCGTTGCGCGTCTGCACGGCCAGCACGCCGCCGCCGCGTTGGCTGAGGTTGTTCAACTGCACCCACGCCTCGAGCGTCTTGGCGCGGAGCGGTTTGGTGAGCGGCGCGCTGCGGGCGAAGGCGCCGCGGCCGTCGAGGACGAGCGCGCCGTTCGCCACTTTGGCGCCGCCTTGAAGGCCCAAGTTCAGTTTGCCAACTTGGTCTTCTGTGCCTTTGCCAAAATCCCAAGCGGCAAAGGGCTTGGGTCCGACGGGTTTCAGATTGCCGTTCTCTTTCTTCCGCGCGGCCAACAGCCGCTTACGAACGGGCTCGCGGATGGAAGCGACCTTCGCATTGGCGGTGCTGAGGCGTTCGCGCACGGCTTTCATTTTTTTCTGCACGACGAGTTGGCGACCGCCGCCGCTTTTCAAAAACGCCTGCGAGACGGCGATTTCCTGCGCAGACGGTTCGCGGTTGAGGGTCAATCGAAACAGGCTGCGAATCTGTGCCTCCGCAGTTTTCAAATTTCTATCGCCACGCACGCGCTGGGCGAGGCGGGCGGCGAGGCTGATAACGAAGGGGTCATTCATCAGCGTGAGCGATTGCGCGGGCACGTTGGTTTCATCGCGGCGCCCCTTGGCGGTGGCGGGCACGGGCATGTCGAACACGGTGAGAAATGGGTCGAGGTTGTTGCGAATGACGCGCACGTAAACACTGCGGCGATTGGTGTTAAACGCATCCGAGCCGCCGAGCGGATTGCGGTCGAGCGCGCCGCTGGCTTGCAGCATAGCATCGCGGATGGCCTCGGCTTCAAGCCGCCGCAAGTGCGCGCGCGCGAGCAAACGGTTGTCCGGGTCGGCCTCGCGCGTGGCGGCGGTGCTGACGGCGCTGAGCTGGAAAGTTCGTGTGAGAGCCATTTCACGGATGAGTTTTTTCAGCGACCAACCTTCCCGCACAAAGCGCGTGGCGAGGTAGTCCATCAACTCCGGATGCGTCGGCAGTTCGCCAAGCTTGCCAAAGTTGTCCGGCGTGGCCACGAGCCCGCGCCCAAAAAGATGATGCCACGCGCGGTTCACAATCACCCGCGCCACCAGCGGATTGTCCGGCTGCAGCATTGCCTCCGCCAATTCGAGGCGGCCGGATAACTTCGTGTCAAATGGCTTCGCATCGAACGCCTCAAGAAAGCGCCGCGGCACCGGCTCGCCCGGCTGCTTGTGGCTGCCCCGAATGAAGAGCGGCATGTCGCGCGCGTCGCCCTCCACCACGCCCGGCGCGCGCTGCGGCACGGGCACGGCGGCCTCGAGTTGGCGATATTGCGCCACGAGCTTGGCGGCTGGCGGCGCGGCGTTGAGAGTATTCAGCAGCAAACCGCCACGGACGAAGTGCCCGAGAAAATTCGCCTGCGCGTCGGTCATCGCGTTGCGTTGCCACGCCTCGATGCTGTTGCGCAGCGCGGCGGCGTACTGCTTGGCGAGCGCTTCGCGACTGTCGGGCTGGCCGAGGTCGAACAACGGCGCGACTTCGCTGGCCGCTTCATCGCGCGGCGCAGGTTGGCCAGGCTTTTGCACGAGCGCTTCGGTGACGCCGAACCACGAGTTGGCATTGCCCGCAGTGAGCACCGCCTGTTCGCCAGCGGTAGAAATTTCGAGATGCGCGTCATCACCTTCCCAGTATTTCAGGCTCCATTTTTGCCAACGCCACTGGCCGTCGTTGAGCCGCGTGGCGGGATACACTGTGCCGTTGCGCGTGTAGTTTTGGACAACGTACCGCGCCATCACGCCGCCGCTGCCACGCACGCGCACCCACAGCGTTTCGTTCGGCCCAATGCGAAACCGCGGCGAGCCGAGCCAACCGGTGTGCTTATCCGAAAGCAAATGCGAGTAAACGCCCGCGGGCAAAATATCCTCCACGATGCGCTCGCCCTTGGGCAACACGCGGAACGCTCCCGCCGGGGCCGCCGAGCCGTCGAGGCCGTTGCCGTTCTGCACCCAACGCTTCGCGTCGCCATTACGAAATTGCCAGTGCTGTGCGTAAGGGCGTTTGCGGTTTTCATCGAGACGCTTGGCGCTTGCGGCAAAATCTGTGGCGGCTTTTTTCCAGCCGTCGGTGAACGCCCCGCCCTCCACCTTGCGCAGTTGCTGCCACGCGTGCAATGGATGGCGTGCGTCCTTCGCGCCATTGATGGCTTTTTGCAAATGGGCATCGGGCTGCAGCAAACGCTGCGCGAACTTGTCGGTTTCCAAAAGCCACCGCTTCGCCAGCGCGGCGCGAATTTGCGTTTTGGTTTCGGCAAGTTCCAACTTGTTAATGGACTGCCGCGCGGGCGAGTCGACGTTGATGGTCGCCGGCCGCGTGCTGGTCATGATGCTGTAAAACGCGTGGTAATCGCGTTGGCTGATGGCATCAAACTTGTGATTGTGGCAGCGTGCGCACGAAACGGTGAGGCCGAGGAAGGCTTTGGATACGACATCGATTTGGTCCTCGGTGGTGCGGACCAGTTCATCGAGCGCATCGGTGGGCGCGAAGCCCTGCAGGAAAAACCGATAATGCGCGGGGCCGATGGCCGATTCGTTGAGACCGAGGTTGGCGTTCACGCGCGGCTTGGGCAGGAGATCGCCGGCGATGTGCTCGCGCAAAAGTTGGTCGTACGGCACGTCGGCGTTCAGCGCGCGGATGAGATAATTGCGGTACTGCGCGGCGTGCGGAATACGCGGGTCGCCCTCACTGCCGAGCGACTCGGCATAGCGCACCCAATCCATCCAATGCCGCGCCCAACGCTCGCCAAAATGCGCTGATGCCAACAGGCGGTCGGTGGCATTTTCGATTGCCGATTGCCGATTGATGGCCGCGGCCTTCGTGAACGCAAGGGTTTCCTCCGGCGTCGGCGGCAAACCGGTGAGCGCGAAAGCGAGTCGACGGATAAAAATTTCCGGCTGGGCGTCAGCGCTGGGTTTTAGATTTTTTGTACTCCAACCGGCTTGGATAAATTGGTCGATGTCCGTCGCGGCCCAATTGCCTTTCACTTTCGGCGGCTTGGCATCGCGGATGGGCTGGAAGCTCCACCATTTTTTCCGTCGCTCCAGCGTCGTCTCCCACGAGGTGGCCTTGGTGATTTGTTCTTTTGTTGGCGGCTTCAATCGCGGATCCGGCGCGCCCATCGCAATCCAACGCTCAAAATTTTTGACCACCGCCGCCGAAAGCTTCGGCCCATCCTTCGGCATTTTCAGATCCTTTTCTTGATGCCGCAACACGCGCAGCAACAAGCTCCCCTCCGGCTTGCCCGGCGTGAACAACAACCCGCTGTCGCCGCCCGCCATCCACCCACCGCGCCAATCCAGAACTAAATCGCCCTTCGCCTTGCCTCCGCTATTGTGGCATTCGTAACAACGCTCCACCAGCACCGGCCGAATGTTCTTCTCAAAAAATTCCGATTGAGCCGCAGTCGGCGCGCCCAAGACGCACGTTGCCGAAAGCACCAGCCCAAGCGGAATGATTTTCTGGAAACAATGCATCGCCGTCGATTGCACGGCATCAAGCCAATTTTTTCAACCGAAAAGGTCACAGATCCGCTTCGGTTAAACCCGCAATTTTCATTTGTGATTTGAGTAGGCCGATTTTCAACGAGCGATTGCCATGAATGGGGATGACCACGCGTTCGCGGTGTCCGGACTTTTTGAAAATGTGGTGACTGCCCTGATCTCGGGCCAACTCCCAACCTTGCTTTTCCACCGCCCGGGCAAGTTGTTTGCCCGTGACCTGTTTCACACGGCCACCTCGATGACTTTGGAGGGGGCGCTGATTTCGCCATCCGGCTCACCCGCCGCCAGCCAGCCCTCGATGGCTTCGCGGAGGTTGGCGTTGAGTTCCTCCATCGTTTCGCCCTGCGTGACACAGCCGGGGAGTGACGGCACTTCGGCCCAGTATCCGCCTTCCTCGGCTTCGTGGATGATGGCTTTCAAGTTCATACAGATACAATATCAGTATCGCGCGAATTCGCAAGCTTTCACGCGCGAGGAGGATTTGCAATCACTTCACGTCCACCGCCGAATTGGAGTGCTGGCGGGATGAACGTGGTTAATCCTTGGGAAGTATAACGCTTACGCCGCCACGAGGCTGGCGAGGACTTTGCGGGTGCCTTGGAAGGTGCGGCGGCCGTGCATGGCGGTGTGGTTGTCGATGAGGACGAGGTCGCCGGATTGCCAGAGGAGGTCGAAGGTGAATTGGTCGGCGAGGGTGCTGGCGGTGGTGACGTCTTCGGGGTTGAGCGGGGCGTCGTCGCCGAAGGTGATGGATTTGGCGGGGTCGTTGCGGGTGTCTTTCCAGCCGTTGAAGGCGGCGATGAGTTGGTTGAAAAAGCTGTGGCGGCCATCGCCCAAATCGCGCACGGCTGGGAGCACGGGCGTGGTGGCGCGGAGGTCCCCGTTGGGTTGCCATTGCCACGTGTAACCGAGGGTGGTCATGCGGGCCTCGGCGGCTTCGCGGGTTTCGGCGCTGAAAGTGCTTTGCCAACTGCGGCCCATGCCGGATTCTTTGTCGGCCTCGGCGGGCATCACGTTGGAATATTTCAGGCCTTTGTTTTTGCAATCGGCGGCGAATGCGGGGCGTTGTTCGACAAGGTGTTCCCACAGAATATCCGAGCGGCAAATAGGCGTGGCGCCGCCTTCGGTGGGGGCAGTTTGGCAGAAGAAAAAAAGTTTGCTCGGTGGCGAAGGCGTCTGCGCCATTTCGTGATGTAGAAAAATAGTGACCTCCGGCGGCGCCTCGTTGGCGGAGAACACTCGTGGGGTGTAGTTGATGCGGTAGGCGTTGGAGAGGGAATCGGCGTAGGAAAAAACGGGGAAGCCGATTGCGGCCACGACGGCATCGAAATCCTCCGGCGAGGTCAGCGGCAAACCGCGCAACAGCACCGCGCCGTGCGCGGCGGCTTGGACGTCAAGTTCGTCGGCGTGTTCTCGCGTCCACGCGCAGGCGTCATCGAGGCTGGCGGCGTTGACCTCCAGCGCCAGCGGGAAGGGTTGGCCGCGGTATTCGTGCTGGTTGGGGAGCGTGAAGGGTTTGGCTTCGACGCTCATCCGAGGGTCCACGGCTTGCGCAAGCCCAGTTTGTGGAGCAGCGCGTTGGCTTGTTTGTCACCGATGATTTGCTCTTTCTTTGCGTCCCATTTCAGCGCGCGGCCGACGGTGTTGGAAATGTAGCCGAGATGGCCGGGGGTGATGGAACGGTGGGCGGTCTCGGCGGGGCAGATGGCGGGCTTGCGGCTCTTGACGCTGTCGAGAAAGTTACGCGTGTGGCCGGGGGATTGGTAGGCCTTGATTTTGCCGGGGCTGAAATCCAGCTTCGCCCACGCGGGGTTGGAGGCTTCCACCCGGCCGCGCGTGACGTACACCCAGCCATCCTCGCCGGTGATTTTCACGCCCATGCGATTGTGCGAGCCGATGCTGGTCTTGATGCCGCCGGCATACTCGCAGTGCACCTCGTACGTGGTGGGAGAGTCGTAGCTCTTGGCCGTGCTGCGCCGGAAATTTTTTGCCTCCACGCGCGTGGGGCCGCCGCGGTCCTCGCCGAGCATCCAATGGCAAATGTCGTTGTGATGGCCAATCCAATCCATGAGCTGGCCGCCGCCGTAAGCGAGATGCCAGCGCCAGTGCCAATGATGGCGGGCGGCAACGTACGGAAGCATCGGCGCGGGGCCGGTCCATTGTTGGTAGTCTGCGCGCTTGGAATAATCGTGCGGCGTGGAGTCGTTGTTGTCCTTGTCATGCCCGCGCGGCAGGCCGACCTCGACCGTTTTCACTTTGCCGATGACGCCGTTTAAAACCAACTCCACCGCATGGCGAAAGCGCCGGTCCGAACGCTGTTGCGAACCGGTTTGAAAAATCGCTTTGCGCTTGGCTGCTTCTTTGTAAACCGCCACGCCCTCGGCAAACAAATGCGTGACCGGCTTTTCGCAATAAACATCCTTGCCATTGCGCAGCGCCTCGAGCGTTTGCAGCGCGTGCCAATGGTCGGGCGTGCCGACGATGACGACGTCGAGGTCCTTGCGCGCGCACAACTCGCGAAAATCCGCGTGCGTGTCGCAAGGCTTGCCGCCGTATTTTTTCCCAACCGCCTCCGCAGCCGGCTTGCGGCCGAGCTTGCGGTTGCGACCGCCGCCATCGTGCGTTTCGTACGCGTCGCACGTGGCAATCACCTGCGCATCCGCCTCGCGCAGGAAGGAATTCATCACGCCCGTGCCACGGCTACCCGAGCCGGTGAGGGCCACGGTGATGCGATTACTCGGCGCCACCTTCGCGCGCCCCAGCACGGAACTGGGAACAATAGTGGGAGCAGCCACTGCTGTTAGCGCGGTGGTCTGCAGGAAACGACGACGGGAGAGTTGAGTTTTATTCATTGGAGATGGTTGGATTGTGGGCACCGGACCGATTGAAGCAAGAAAAGATTCACCCCGCTGGCCGTTGCCGGCTCAGCGGGGTGAGTTGAATGGTTTGGTTTGGCCGGTTATTTCACGTGCAGTACGCCCCTCATCAGCAGGTGGTGTCCTGGAAAGGTGCAGACATAGGGGTAGTCTCCGGGTGTCGTGGGTGCGGTGAATTCGATCACCTGTTCCTTGCCGTGATCGATCAGCTTGCTGGCCCAGATCACGTCACTGCTCTTAGGAACAAATCCGACATTGAACCCTTCAGCGCCCAGAGCGATGGCCGCAGTGGCGATTGCCTCGAGTTTGCCGGGGTTAACCAGCACGATGTTGTGCGGCATGAAGTCCGGGTTCGCGAAGGTAAGCTTGATCTTCTTGCCGGCTTTCACGGTGAGTTCCGGAGTA
>CAUZWB010000003.1:0-22378 GCA_963583525.1 Verrucomicrobiia bacterium
GGCGCGGTGGATTGCGTCGAAAAAGAATCCGCTTACCGCGCGCGTGGCGGTGAACCATGTTTGGCTGCGTCACTTCGGCGAGCCGTTGGTGGAATCGGTGTTCGACTTCGGCCTGCGCGCCAAGCGACCGGTGCAGACGGAATTGCTCGACACTTTGGCGGCGGAGTTCATGGAATCGGGCTGGAGCTTCCGGCATCTGCACCGCCTCATTGTCACCTCTCGCGCATACCGGCTCAGCTCCACCACCGCCGGTGCCGATGCCAAGACGCTGGCCGCCGATCCGAACAATCATTTTTACTGGCGCATGAACATGCGCCGGATGGAGGCGCAAGTAGTGCGCGACAGTTTGCTCCAACTCGCCGGTGTGCTGGACCCGAAAATGGGCGGCCCCTCCATCAACCCCAGCGATGCCGCGCGCCGGCGAAGTTTGTATTTCAAACACTCGCGCGATCAGCAGGACAAGCTGTTAAAAATGTTCAACGACGCCGACCATCTTCAATGTTACCGCCGCACCGAAAGCATCGCCCCGCAACAAGCGTTGGCACTCTCGAACAGCAAGTTGGCGATTGAGATGTCGGGGTTGATTGCTAAAAAAATTAAGGGTGAGGGATTTGTGGAATCAGCATTTGAAATTTTACTGGGCCGTAAACCGGATACAGCTGAGCGGCAGGAATGCCTCAAGACGCTGGGCGAACTTGAAGCGGCGGCCGTGGCAGCGAAAAAGGCAAATCCAAAACAGCGCGCGCGGCGCGGGTTGGTTCACGCCTTGCTGAATCACAATGACTTCGTTTCAGTCAGATAAATGATGGACATGAATCGCAGACTATTTTTGGGCCGTTCGGGGCTGGGCTTCGGTGGCATGGCACTGTCTTCGATGCTGCGCGGCGCGGATGGCTTGCCGCATTTTGCGCCCAAGGCGAAGAGTGTGATTTGGTTGTTCATGCGCGGCGGCGTGAGCCACATGGAAAGTTTTGACCCGAAGCCGATGCTCAACACGCTCGCGGGGAAATCGATCGGCGAGACGCGTTTCAAATATGTGACGGATCGTGAGCGGCTGAAAAAAGTGCGCGTGGTGGTGGTGAACGACGCCAACGGACAACAGCGCACAAAGCTGTATCCGCTGCAGGTCGGGTTTAAAAAATACGGCCAGAGCGGCATCGAGGTGAGCGATTGG
This sequence comes from Verrucomicrobiia bacterium, assembly GCA_963583525.1. Lineage (GTDB taxonomy): Bacteria > Verrucomicrobiota > Verrucomicrobiia > Limisphaerales > UBA1100 > JACNJL01. The sequence goes on from CAUZWB010000003.1 coordinate 1,175, forward strand.
TTTCCGCATCTCGGCGGATGCATCGATGACATCTCAGTGATTCGCTCAATGTGGACCACTGACGACAATCACGGCGCGCAGGTGCAATTTCATTCCGGCCGCCACATGCTTGATCCACGGGTGCCCACAATTGGCGCGTGGGTCAACTACGGCCTCGGGACGCTGAACGAAAACCTGCCGCAATTCGTCGGCATGGGCCCGCGCTATTTTGACCGCAGTGACGGGCATTACCTCGGCCCGGCGTACGACGAGGTGAAGCTGAAGATTGACCCCAAGAATCCGCTCGACTACGCCCGCCCCGAAGGCGACATCACAAGCGCGGAGCAACTGCTCGGATTCGGATTGGTCAACCGACTGAATCGCCTCAGCCAAAAAAATTATCCGAACGACGCTAGCCTAGAAGCGCGTATCAAGTCGTACGAGCTGGCGTATCGTATGCAGACCTCCGTGCCCGGCGTGGTAAATTTTGATGCGGAAACCGAGGCGACCAAAAAACTTTACGGCTTCGACCAAAAGGAAACCAAGCCCTTCGGCCAACAACTGCTTGCCGCGCGGCGGTTTACGGAACGCGGCGTGCGCTTCATCCAAATTATGCACGGCAGTGGCGCGGCCGGCGCGTGGGATCAACACTCCAATTTAAAGGCCAAGCACTCCGAGTTGGCGATGCAAGTGGACCGCCCCGTCGCCGGTTTGCTGAAGGATTTAAAATCACGCGGGATGCTCGACGAAACGCTCGTCGTCTTCGCCACTGAATTCGGCCGCACCCCCGGCTCGCAAGGCAGCAACGGCCGCGATCATCACCCCTACGGCTTCAGCGTGTGGATGGCCGGCGGCGGCATCAAAGGCGGTGTCGCCCACGGCACCACCGACGAGATCGGTTTTCACACCGAGGAACATCCCCACTACGTCACCGACGTCCACGCAACGCTCCTGCATCAACTCGGCCTCGAACCCGAGCGCATGGAAATCCCCGGCCACAAACGCCTCGAGCGCGATTTCGGCCACGTCATCAAAGAGATCATTGCCTGATGCCGGCGGTGAAAAGCAAATCGCCCACTCCACCCAAGCCGTCAAGGGCGCGCTTCAAGGTGCTCGGGATGCTGTGTGTCGCGGCTTTGTTGGCCTATGTTTGCCGAAATTCCATCTCGGTCGCAGAGAGTTCCATCCGCGCAGATTTGGGCCTGACCAAGCGCGAAACGGGGTGGATGATGGCGCTGTTTTTTTTGCCATACGCGTTTATGCAAATTCCAAGCGGTTGGTTGGCACACCGAAAAGGCACGCGGTTTTGCCTGCCACTCTTCGCAACGGCGTGGTCGGTGGCTACCCTGTTAATGGGCAAAGCTAGCGGACTGGCTATGCTCATGGGCGCGCGTGCAGGCCAGGGCATCACGCAGGCGGGGCTTTTCCCGGCGTCCACCAACACCATTGCCAAGTGGTTCCCCGCCACGGAGCGTGCCTTTCCCAGCGGGGCGCTCGGCGGGTTCATGGCGCTGGGCGGGGCGGTGGGCATGTGGATTGCCGGCATGCTTGTGGTGCATCCGGATATCGGCTGGCGCGGGATGTACTTTATTTTCAGTGTGCCCGGGATTTTGTTTGCGGCTCTTTTTTGGTTTTGGTTTCGCGATCTCCCCGAGGAGCATCGCGCGGCAAACGCCGCTGAGGTGACGTACATCACGCAGGAAGACATTCACGCCGGTCCATCGGGAGAAATCACCCCACCGCTTTGGCGGCACTTGCTGGCCAGTCCGGCGACGTGGTGGATTTGTGGCCAGCAATTTTGTCGCGCGGCCGCGATGATGTTTTTCAGTAGCTGGTTCGCCACTTATTTGCAGGAACACCACGGCGTTACCATCAAGCAATCGGGACTGTTCACCATGATGCCGCTGCTGGCAGTGGTGGGGGGAACCCTCATCGGCGGCGCGGTGGTGGACGCAGTGTATCGGCGCACCGGTAGTCGCCGCGCTTCCCGCCAAGGGGTGGCCTGCACCTCGCTCGTCCTGTGCGCGCTGTTCATTTTGGCCGCGTTTTTTGTGAAGGGAGCCCCGATTGCGGTGGCCCTCGTCACCGCCGGCAGTTTTTTCGCCGGCACCGCCGGGCCATGTGGCTACACCATCACCATCGACATGGGTGGCCGCCATGTGGCTCCGCTGTTTTCCACGATGAACATGGTGGGCAACCTCGGCGCGGTCGCGTTTACCATCGGCGTACCGTACCTTCAGGAAATTGTAGGTTGGTCGGGCGTGATGATTCTGTTTTGCGGCCTCTACCTTGCGGCGGCTTATTTTTGGTGGCTGCTCGATTCCTCAGGGACCGTCTTCGACCAATCTCTGTTACGCAAAACTACTTTGCCCGATGCCGATGCACATTGACATCCCTCAAAGCCGTTGCCGATTTGCCATCGCTCAGGGTGATATCACGCCGCCGACGGATATTTATCATCGTATGTGGGGTGCGGCGAAACATGACCGCGCCACGGGCATCCATCAGCCATTGCGCGCGACCGTCACGGCACTCGCGCCGGCGGAGGGGGACGAGCGGCAGTTCATTATCGCGCTGGATCATTGCGTGATGGGCCGGCAGGAAATGGATCACCTGCTCGCAGACGTCAGCGCAGGCACCGGAATTTCGCGCACGGATTTAATCGTCGTCTTTTCACACACCCACGCTGCCGGTTTGATGGGGCTTGAGCGCGGTGACCTTCCCGGCGGCAATCTCATTGCGCCGTATCTCGATGACCTCGCGGTGCGGGTTGTTGAATTGGCGAGGGAGGCGCGGGATCATTTACAGATCGCCACGCTCGTCTACGGCACCGGCCGTTGCAACCTCGCCGCGCATCGCGATTTTTGGGATGAGGAAAACGAACTTTGGGCCTGCGGCTACAACCCCGGCACGCCCGCCGATGACACCGTGCTCGTCGGGCGCGCTCACGCGGAAGACGGCACGCTACTCGCCACCATAGTCAACTACGCCTGCCATCCCACCACGCTCGCTTGGGGCAACACGCTCATCAGCCCCGATTACCCCGGCGCCATGCGCGATACCATCGAGGCCGCTACCGGCGCGCCCTGTCTTTTTTTGCAAGGCGCCAGCGGTGAGCTTGGGCCCGTTGAGGGATTTGTCAGTGACCCCGAAGTGGCCGAACGCAACGGGCGCCAACTCGCCTACGCCGCGCTCAGCGCATTGGAGGCGTTACCCGCCGCGGGCACTCGCTTTGCGTACCACGGCCCCGTCGTCTCCGGCGCAACGCTCGGCGAATGGAAATACACGGATTTTCCCGCCGCCCACGCCGAGGCCAACGCCCAATGGCAACTGCACCGCGAGGCTATTGAACTCCCCATCCGCCCCGGCACGCCAACCCCGGAGCAAGTCACCGCCGAGCTCGCCGAATGGGAAACCAAAGACACGCCCGAGGCCCGCGCGATGGTCGAGCGTAAGCGCCGCTTGCTCCATCGTTTGAGCCAACTCCCCCCGGGGGATGTCTTTCCGTTGGAAACCATTGTTCTTAAAATCGGCGGTGCGGTGTGGGTCATCGTGCAGGGCGAGCCATACAGTATTTTGCAAACTGCGCTGCGCGAACGCTTCCCCGGCACGCCCATCATCGTGGCTCCCATCGCCAGCCATTGGGGCGCGAGCTATTTGCCACCGCGCGCGCTATACGACAAAGGAATTTACCAGGAGAGCATCGCCGTCACCGCGCCGGGGAGTTTGGAAACAGTGATCGAAACCATCGGCAAAAAAATTGAATCCCTCTCAAAATAAATGAAAATCACCGCCATCGAAACTCATGTTTGCCACGCGCGGATGCGCAACTGGATTTTTGTAAAAGTGATCACCAGTGAGCCGGGCCTTTTCGGCTGGGGCGAAGGGACGCTCGAATGGCACACGCGCGGCGTCGTCGGCGCGGTGGAAGATGTTGGCGACCTGCTCATTGGTGAGGACCCCACCCGCATTGAGCATCTTTGGCAGATGATGCATCGCCAGCACTTTTGGCATGGCGACGGCGTGGTGCGCTCCACCGCCATTTCCGCCATCGACATCGCACTGTGGGACATTGCCGGCAAAACCCACGGCGTGCCTTGCCACAAACTTTGGGGCGGCCCCGTGCGTGACACCATTCGCACCTACAGCCACCTCGGCGGCGGCAACATGGAAACGTTTTACGAAACGCCCGTCGATAACGCTAAGCAGTTCGCCGATCTCGCTGCCGCTGCTGTGGCCGAGGGCTTTACCGCCTTTAAAAGTATGGCCGTGCCACCGACGATGCCCTTGGAGGGGCAGCAGCCTATCCGCGCCGCCGAGGCGTGCGTTGCCGCCATGCGCGAAGCCGTCGGGCCGGATATCGATATCATGGTTGACTGCCACGCCCGCCCCTCGCCGGCGATGGGTTTGCAGTTCGGCAAAGCCCTTGAGCCGCACGGCCTGTATTTTTTTGAGGAACCTTGCTGGCCTGAGAGCATCGATGGTATGGCCGCCATCAACGCCGCCATCACCACGCCCGTGGCCACCGGCGAACGCGTTACGCGCCTCGCTGACTTCCGCGATCTGTTCAACGCGCGCGCCTGCGAGGTTTGCCAAATGGACCTCACCCACGTCGGCGGCTTTACCGAGGCCCGCCGCGTCGCCGCGCTGTGCGAGGCCCATCGCATCTCGCTTGCCCCGCATAATCCGCAAGGCCCCGTCAGCACCGCCGCCTCGTTGGAGTTCGGGTTCAGCCAGCCCAGCTACATCATTTGCGAAACCGTCCACGCCGACGTCCCATGGCGCGACGACATTGTTACCACAGGATTTACCATCGAAGAAAAAGGCCGCCTCGTGCAGCCCAATCAAAACCCGGGCCTCGGCATCGAGCTCAACGAGGACGAAATTAAAAAACATCCTTTCAAGCCCGAGCTACCGCAACGCGTATTTCACCGAGACGGCAGCGTCGGCGACTGGTAGCGCAGTTTCCCCAACCCAGCCGGGTTGCGTCCGGGGAGCAAGTCCTACCCGTGGAATGAATCAGCTTGTGGCTTTGGATGCACGCTTTACCCTCTCGGCACATCATGAATCGGATCATCCCATTTTTATTTTTCGTTTCGACCCTTGCTGCCGCGCCCCAAAAAACCGCCCTCGATCGCTACGTCGCCAAGCCGGATCCAGCGTACGAGTATCATCTCGTTCGCACGGTGAAAGCCAGGGGCACGACGGCCTACATTCTGGACATGACCTCCCAGAAATATCTCACCAAAAAAGAGGTCAACCGCCCGTTATGGAAACACTGGGTGATCATCTCCAAGCCCGACCGGGTGGAGCATCGCACCGGGCTGCTCTTTATTGGTGGCGGCAGCAATGGCGGTAACGCGCCGAAAAATCCCTCGAAAGAAATGATGCAAATCGCCTTGGCCACGCGTTCCGTGGTGGTGGAGCTCAAGATGGTCCCTAACCAGCCGCTCATTTTTGCCGGCGAAAAACGCGAGCGCTCGGAGGACGCCATCATCGCCTACACTTGGGATAAGTACCTGAAAACCGGCGACGAAAAATGGCCGCTGCGGCTGCCGATGACCAAGGCGGCGGTGCGCGCGATGGACACGGTCACGGATTTTCTGAAAAGCAAAAAGGGAGGCGAGTTGAAGGTGGACAAATTCGTCATCACCGGCGGCTCCAAACGAGGCTGGACCACTTGGAGCACTGCCGCGGTGGATAAGCGCGTCGTCGCCATTGTCCCGATCGTCATCGACATGCTCAACGTGGTGCCCTCCTTCCGTCATCATAAAAGTGCTTACGGCCGCTACTCCAACGCCGTGCAGGATTATGTGGACATGAAAATCATGGAATGGTTGGACAAACCCGAGTTTGCCAAGCTCAAGCGTATTGAGGATCCATACGAATACCGCGACCGCCTCACGATGCCCAAGTTTCTCCTCAACTCCTGCGGCGACCAGTTTTTCCTGCCGGACTCGTGGCAGTTTTATTGGAATGACCTCAAGGGCCCCAAGCACATTCGCTACGTCCCCAACACCGGCCACGGCCTCAAAGACAGTGATGCGCTTGACAGTCTCGTCGCCTTTTATCACTCCATTCTATACAAGAAAAAACTCCCCCGATATAAATGGAACGTGGCGGCCAATGGAACCATCACCGCGCGCGCGCAGGACAAGCCGACCGAGGTGCGCCTGTGGCAGGCCACCAACCCCGAGGCGCGCAACTTTCGCATCGACGAGCTCGGCCCCAAGTGGAAGAGCACCCTCTTGAAGCCCGGCCAAAACGGCGCGTACATCGCCCGCCCGGCGGCTCCTCCCAAAGGCTGGACCGCCTACATGATTGAGCTGACCTTTCCCGGCAAAGTGCGCCCATACAAATTCACCAGCGGCGTGGTGGTGACGCCCAAAGCACTGCCATTCGCAAAATAAAAATGTGCCCTTGCGCCGCGCATACACTCAAACAACGAACACCCACGGAATGATCCAAATCAAGCTGAGCATTCTATGGGTCGCAATGAATTGCCGTTGGAAATAAATGCAACGCCTTCCGACCATTGACTTGATCGTATTGGTCATTTACCTCGCCGCCGTGGTGGGGTTGGGCGCGTGGTTTGCGCGGCGCAACCGCACCACGCACCACTTCATGGCCGCGAGCGGATCGCTGCCCGGCTGGGCAGTGGGGCTCTCAATTTTTGGCACGTACCTTTCGAGCAACACGTTCATCGGCGTGCCCGGCAAAGCGTACGGCGGCAATTGGAACGGGTTTGTCTTCAGCCTTTCACTGCCGTTGGCCGCGTGGGTGGCGGTAAAATATTTTGTGCCGTTCTATCGTAAGAGCGGCGAAATTTCCGCCTATCATCATTTGGAAAATCGCTTCGGCCCGTGGGCGCGCACATATGCGCTCGTGTGTTATCTGCTCACGCAACTGGCGCGGATGGGGGCGATCCTCTTTGGCGTGGCCATCGGGCTCAACGCGCTTACCGGCTGGAGCCTGCCGGTGATCATTATTGGCGCCGGCGTGGCGGTGACTTTTTACACACTGCTCGGCGGCATCGAGGCGGTGATTTGGACGGATGTCATTCAGAGCATTGTGCTGCTGGTGGGAGCATTGGCGATCGGGGTGTTGCTGTTGGTGAACCATCCCGGCGGCACCGGCGAGGCGCTGCACGTTGCCGCCGCCGCCGACAAGTTCAGCCTTGGCAGTTTCGCCATCGATTTCACGCAGTCCACTTTTTGGGTCATGCTGCTCTTTGGCATCTTCATCAACCTCAACAATTTTGGCATCGACCAAAGTTTTGTGCAGCGCTATCACGCCGCCAGCAGTGAACGCGAGGCCAAACGGTCCGTGTGGCTCGGCGCGCTCCTATACGTGCCCGTATCAGCCCTTTTCTTTTTTATTGGCTCCCTGTTGTTTAGTTATTACGAGGCCAGCCCGAATTTGCGAAATGAAGTGCAAACACAAGTTGCAAAAATGGAGTTAATCGACAAGGGGATTGAAGTGACCCCAGCCTCTCTTGAAACGGTAACTGCATCGCAAGAACACAAGGACTACGGAGATCAGATCCTTCCCCATTTCATGGCCACCCAATTGCCCGCTGGCGTGGCCGGGCTGTTGATCGCTGCGATCTTTGCCGCCGCCATGAGCAGTATCGACACCAGCCTCAACAGCTCCGCCACGGTCACGCTTAAGGATTTTTTCCAACGCTATTTGAAACGCGGCCAAGACGATGCCGCCGCCCTGCGAATTTTGCGGGGCGCAACTCTGGCATGGGGCGTGCTCGGCACGGGCGTGGCGTTGGTGATGATTGGCCAGAAAAGTCTGCTTGATGCATGGTGGAAACTTTCTGGCATTTTCGCCGGCGGAATGCTCGGTCTGTTTCTACTCGGCCTGATTGCCCGCAAAGCTGACAACGCGGCGGCACTCACGGGGGTGGCCATCGGCGTGCTCGTGATTTGCTGGATGACCGTTGCCGATGGATTGCCCGAATATCTTCGCAGCCCTTTTCATGCGAATATGGTCATCGTGATCGGCACCCTGACCATTTTTCTTGTGGGACTTGGAGTGAGTCGGGTGCGTCAATCAAAGCGGTGATTTTCACTCGCCATTCGCGCGCGGTAGCGCATAATTTCAGCCACCTATGAAATTACGACTCCTTATTTTCCTTCCGTTATTTTCCTTTATCTGTCCAGCCGCGCCGAAAACCGGTCTGGCCGCCATCACCGTTCCGGATGGGTTTACGGTTGAACGAGTCGCGGGGCCGGAGCTGGCACCGTACGGCATGCTGGCGAGTTTTGATGACCGGGGACGGCTGTTTGTCGCGGCGTCGTCGGGCAAAAATATTGGGGGGCAGGCGATGTCAAAAAAGCCGGAGTGCAAAATTTTTATGCTCGAGGATAAAAACGGCGACGGTGTATTTGACCGCAGCACGGTGTTTGCCGACCGGGTGGGGATTCCGATGGGCGTGCTGTGTTGGAAGGGCGATGTGTTTGTGGCGTCGCCGCCGGATGTGTGGCGGTTTCGCGATACCACTGGCGATGGCGTGACGGATCAGCGCGAGGTGCTTGCCAGCGGCTGGGTGACGCGCGGCACGGCGAGCCTGCACGGGCCGTTCCTCGGGCCGGAAGGGTGGCTGTATCTTACTGATGGCCGACACGGGTTTGATATCAAGACCAAGGATGGCCGTCACTACAAGGGCCTCGCCTCGCGCATTTGGCGGATGCGCACAGACGGCACGGGGCTAGAGCCGGTGGCCGGTGGCGGCATGGATAACCCCGTCGAGGTCGCGTTCAATTCCGCAGGCGAGATGTTTGGGACGATGACTTATTTCACCAACCCGCGCAACGGCCAGCGCGATGCGTTGATGCATTTCCTCGAGGGCGGGGTGTATCTGAAATGGCACGCGAGTGTTTCGGAATTTAAACTCACCGGTGACTTACTCGGCCCGATGACGCGTTTTGCCCGTGTGGCCCCCGCAGGCCTGATGTGCTATCGCGGCACGTCTTTCGGCAAGGCGTATCGGGGGAATCTTTTCAGCGCGCACTTCAACCCGCAGCGCATCCAGCGCCATGTATTGAAACGCAAAGGTGCCACGTTTGTCACCGAGGACAGCGAGTTCCTGCATTCCTCCGACCCCAACTTTCATCCTACCGACGTGCTTGAGGCGCCCGATGGCAGCCTCATTGTCATTGATACCGGCGCGTGGTACATCGACCAATGCCCACTCTCGCGTATCTCGCGCCCCGAACACAAAGGCGGCATCTACCGCATCCGGCGCAAAGACGCGCCCAAAATCGCAGATCCCCTCGGCGCGTTTCTGGGCCGCGCTGAAGTCCCGGCTGCCCGTTTGGCTAAACTGTTGGTCGACCCGCGCCCCTTCGTGCAGGACAAAGCGATCGACCGCCTTGCCCAAAGTTCCGCCGCCGCCGTGCCGCACATCGCCGCGTTGTTCAAAGATAAATCCATCCCTGCCGAAGCCCAATGCCGAGCTATTCGGGCACTACATCGCCAAGGCTCCAAGCCCGCGCGCGAGGCCATTCGCGCGGCGTTGACCCATCCTGCGCCCGAGGTCCGCATTGCTGCCGCGCGCTCCACCGGTCGCGCCGCTGACCAAGCCGCGATCCAGCCTGTGCTGGCCGGGCTCCGCGCGAAGCACCCCGCCGTCTCCCGCGAAATGGCCACGGCCCTCGGCCAAATGGGCTGCCGCAGCGCCACGGTTGCCCTCGCCGATGCCGCCGCGCGTAGCGCCGATGCCCATCACGACCACGCCATCATTCGCTCGCTCATTCAACTCAATGTTCCTGAAGCACTGTTCGACCGTTTGCAAAATGGCTCGCCCAAGACCCGCCGCGCCGCGCTGATCGCGTTGGATCAAGTGGATGACAGCCCGTTGAAGATGGAGCACGTCACCCCGCACCTTGCCGCCACCGATCCCGCCCTCGCGCGCGCCGCCGTGTGGGTGATGACTCATCACGCCGACTGGGCCCCCGGCATCGTCGGCCACCTGCGCGCGCAGTTTAAACAAACAAAGTGGACCGAAGCTGAAACGCAAACGATGCGCGATGCGCTCAGGGCGTTCGCGAACAATGCTGAAGTGCAAAAACTAATCGGCGAAATTCTGGCCGGCAAACAAACGGCCTCCCGTCGGCTGTTCCTGCTGGATGCTATTGAGAAAAGTGAAGTCAATACACTGCCCGCCGCGTGGGTTGCGGCCATCGGAAAAATCATCAGCCACAAAAATGCGCCCGAGCACATTCGCCTGCGCGCCGTGGGCTTGGCGCAGGCGCGTACCCTCAGCGCGCTCGACCCGCAACTGAAACAGGCCGCGGCGAACGAATCCGCGCCCGAGTCATTTCGGTTGGCTCTTCTCGGCGCATTGGCGCCGCGGCTAAACATCGTTGAGCCGGAAATTGTCCGCTACTTGATCAGTCATGCCACCGGCAAATCCGCCACCACCCGCGCCACAGCCGCGCGCGTTCTTGGCCGGTTGCCGCTGAACGAAAAACAAATTTTGTCCGTCGCCGAAAAGGCGATGCCGAGCGCCGACGCCATCACGCTGACGCCGTTGCTATCCGTATTCATGCGCAAACCCACCGACGACACCGGCCTTGCGCTGGTATTTGCGTTGGGCAAAATGAAAGTGGAAACACTCAACGCAACGCAAATCCGGCAGGTAATTTCCGCCCAATCCAAGTCGGCTCAACACGTCGCTCAACCACTGCTGGCCAAACTGATTGCGCGCGAAAAGGCGCAAGCCGCGCAGCTCGCCGGGCTCGAGCCGCTGCTCACCGGCGGTGATGTTGGTCGCGGCCGCCGCGTGTTCTTCGGCGAAAAAGCGGCGTGCTCCACCTGTCACGCCATTGGCAATGAGGGCAGTCGGCTGGGGCCGGATCTCACTTCCATCGGCGGCATTCGTGCCGGGCGTGATATTCTCGAGGCGGTGGTTTTCCCCAGCGCCAGCCAGGTGCCTGGCTACGAGGCGTTTCTAGTTTTGACCAAAGCGGGAGGCGCGCATATGGGCGTCATCGCGCGCGAGACCACCGCCGCTGTCACCCTCCGCGCCGCCGGCAACATTGAGACCCGACTGGAACGCTCGAAAATAAAATCCATCCAACCCGCGCCCGTTTCCGTAATGCCGCAGGGCCTCGACAAGGCCCTCACCCGCGGACAACTCGCCGACCTGCTCGCCTTCCTCCAATCGCAAAACGGCGAAGGCTGGCTCCAGCCGGTGAAGCTGGGCTCCGGAGATATTCGCGTACGGGATTCAGGAATTCGCGAGTAGCGCGAAAAAGGAAGTGGATTAATTTTTCGCGACGAGCACGACGCGATTGGTGACGCGGTCGATTTCGAAACGCTGCCCCACGGGAGCCATCGGCAGCATTGGAAGGAGATCGCCCATCACGAGGTCGGCAATTTTCTCGGGTAAATTTTCGTGCGTCGCCAGCCAAGCGTCGAGGGCTTGGTTGAGCACTTCCAAATTTTCCTCCGGATCATCGCTGATGAGTTTGCGGTTTTTGATTTCTTCGAGCGTCAACTCCGGTTTGGCGGGTTCAGTTTTTGGCGGTACCGCTTCAGGATTTTCCCCAGGGGCCGGCAGCGGCTGAATCTTGGAAGGCTCTACCACGGCAGGCTCGGTGCCCTTGGCGGGTGGGTCGGGGAGAATGGTTTCTTCGGGCTGCGAAGCCGGCGGCGGCTTGGGCGAGGGAGTGACGTCCCGCTGAGCAAACTCCAGCGATTCCTGGCTGCAACCAACCAGAATCACGAGAACCGCACACACCAGCATTTTCCCAAGCAATTTCATCAGACATTCAGACAACGGGTGGGCCGAGGTCTTCTCTAGATATACGCCTAAAACTCCGAAAAGTCAATGGGCTGTTTAAAACCAGTCTTTGGGCGTCTCAATTAGACGTATAATGCGCGCAAAATCCCCCAGCAAAAGAGGATCTTATTCGCCGTTATTCAGACGTTCTCCACAATCGCGCTGGTAGCTGGACGCTTCCCTTGTGCTGCCGCAGGCCGACTGTTCATTTCTCAAGCTTGCAAAAATCGTCATCATTCACGAAACATTCATTTGCCCTATGAAACGGGTGTGTTTAACTGGCTGCGGCCATATGAAAACAAAACTATTATCTTGTACGATTTGCGCTCTGATCTTGATTGCCTTTGACAGGAACGTGACTGCGGGCGCCGATGAAAATCAGGATGGCACATCCGGTATTTCTGGAAACGACGCTGAATCCAGACGGCAATTGCGACTGGGAGGCATAATCGATGAGCCCGAAACAAACTCATCAAATGGAGAACTCCCCAACGAGCCAAATCAAACTGAATCACCCGAAGGAAGCGATCCCAATCAGTATGAAACTGAAGATCTGAATGATACGGAAGAACTGGGTGAATGGGGCGTGTGCGAAGTGTTATTGCCCAACCCGGGCCAACCCCGGGAATTGACGGGAAATTTTTAGATTCAGGAAGTAAAGTATGAGAACAATCTGCCCATCATTATGGATGAACCCTTGCCGGCTATTGATGAAACCACGACGGAAAATATTCTGGAGTACCGGTACTTTGTCGATCCCGCCAACGAAGGCGAAGTGCATTGGCGCGCGAAAGCAGAAAGCGGATCAGGCCCGGGCCATGGCCATCCGGTATGCTACGTAAGCGGGCAACACATTGTGATGCAGCCCGTCATTCGATTTCCACTCTCTGCTCTAAAGCTGGATGATTGGGTTTGTTTGATTGGGATACGAGTGATGCGAAACGCCTCAGGCGATGTCACCGGACGGAACGTCTTCACAAAACCGACGATTGAAGAAAGCCGAACCCTCGGCAGTTATGCCGATATCACATTTGGGGTAATGCATTCCAAAACAAAGCTAGCCCGCAAAGTGGATTTAATCGATCCACTCGAAATCGAATGGTATGTATCAGTAACTTCCGGCAAAGACCTCAACCCCAACGAAACCCACCTCCACATCCCCAAAGATTTCGAATATGCCGGCACAACCAAAAACCGAATGTATGTGACCCTGAGAAGACCCACCGTCTCCTGGAAAGAAGAAGTCGGGTTTAATGGCGAGGGAAGCGGCCCGGATAATCCTCCAATCCAAGGCCCGGCAGAAGGCGGGATTCCTGAAGCTGAAGCAGAAAAAGTAAGAATTTCAATCAAAAAGATGGTGAAAGATAATGACATCACCTTGCTGGAAACTGTGTTAGATATCAGCTGCCGCAATGGCAAAGGTCAGGAGACGGATGAAGAAATCATTAAAAGAATATGGGCTGATTTTGAAGACAGAGAAGTAAAGCGTCGGGATGGGAAATTGTTGCATTATTGGGGTTTGTGGGGCAACCAGCGGGCGGATCCGAAAGGAGGTCCCAATGTGTGGGCAACCCAATTGGTGGCCAAAGGAACCGGGCGGTGTGGAGAGTGGGTTTACTTGTTTAGAGATTGCCTAAAAGCGCAAGGATTCAAAAAAGAAGTTGTAGAAATAAGGATTGAATATCATCGTAATCATAAAAGAGAAACGCTTTTTGAAGTGAAGCCCCACCTTAAGCCTTCAAGAATAATAATTAGGGAATGGAATAACACAAATGGAAAGGACGGCCACCATTCAGTATTAGGGAAAAAAAGAATTTCCCACAAGGGCATGATAAAGTTGTTCGGAGCGGATGTCAATAATATAAACATATCCGGAGAAACTTATAAAAGAATGATAATTGACAGAGGTAGCCGATTCAACCGGCTCAATTTCAAGCCCCAAAATGGGAATCTCGTGGTTGTTCCGATAAACACAGGGCTTATTCACTTTATGGATTCTATCAGGCGAAAATACAACTGGCTTCAGATTAGAGGTGAAATTTATGCTGACATTCAAGCGGGCGATGAAGTTAGAGGCCAAGGCCGCAAGGCAAATCCGCCGTCTATTTTTGACGGACATTCTTTGATTCGGGTTGGCGGCAAAGGGGGGATAATATACGATCCTTCCTATGGAAGAATATACCCAAAACCGTTAGACATTGCAAAAAGTATTTATGCGTGTGCTGACGTGCTACGTAAAAAAAGCCGGAATGGCCCAAGCATTTGAAGTTATTACTGATGTTGAGCCAAAAATCAACCCTGCGAGTTTCGGCAGCCATGCGGTCAAGGCGTATTTTTTTACGCCAACAGACAAAAGGCTCAAATATTTGATTTACAGAGAGCCCAACCCAGATGGGTTTTTGGGGGCAACTATTAATACACCATTGGAAAAATAAATTATGAGATTTGCAATTCTAATCTTTGCCCTAGGGGCAGCACTTTTTGAGCCCCAGAAAACATTTGCGGAGGGTTTGCAGATTAAATTAGGAGGGCCAAGGGTGGGTGGCCCCGGCGAATATTTTTCTGACAATACGGTTGTGAGTGGCCGACCTCAAGTCAATTTAGGATATGTTAATTTTTTTAAAATAAATATTAACAACAAAGGCGAAGTGGCGCTTAGGTATGATTCGGTTGCGGATACTTTTGGGGCATGGGGGGTTCGTGGAGGGGGCATGACACACGTGAGCGATGCGCGGTTTTTTGAAACATCTGGGACGGTTGATTATGAAGCATTGAGGCACATCCTGATCAACACAAACTCGTATGTTTCAATTCCTGGGAAATGGCTTAATAAAGAGAATGGCATTATGGCCCGCGTTCCATCTCAAAATTTGAATGGAATGAACTGGGGTTGGCTGAACAAGGCTTCGGCTGACCAAGTAAAAACTCACATGCTGAAAATAATGGATGAGCTGAGCCATGAAACTCAAGAGCAATTCAGGCAACGTATGGGCGATGATGGCCGAGAGGCCCTCTCTGCGTCCCTTATGGCGAAGGTTCATCAAGGGGTAGAAACAGGAAATATTCTTGAAACTAAAGATTGTAAGAAGCAATTAATACATCTGCTTTCATTTCCATACTTGTTTGACCCCAACCGGTTCCACAAATGGGCCAACGGATACACTGCCACGGAATTTCATTCGCGCACCAATTATTTTGAGGGCCCGGATCGTTGGGCTTGTGCGGAGGCGGTGAATGCGTTGAAGGCGAAGGGGAAGCGGTTGCCGCTTGATTTGCCGCCGGTGCGTGTTTGGGCCCCTTCGTTGCCTTTGTCGCGCCCATTTCATCCTTATCGATAAAAAATCTTTGCTACTATGAAACCTATTTCACTCTGTTTATTGATCGCCTTGGCGGCGGGTTGTTCGAAGTCAAAGCCAGAACAGCCAAAGGGGCCACAACAGGCGCAGGCGGGCGATACCAACGCGCCGATCATCCTGCGTAATGGATCCGCATCGGCCAGTGGCAAGCGGGTTCGGGTGACGCCTCTCAAGCAACCTTTTCCGGTGCCATTGAGGACGCTTTTCCTAACTCTGGATCGCGGGCGTTGGAGTCTTCAAGTCGCGCCCGATGGCGCGGCCACGGCGGTGCGGCATGATTATCCAGTGGCGATGGGCAAGGTGGCTGCGGAGACGTTCCATTTTCCCACGATCCGAAATATGGTGTTGGATGAAAAAAACTGGGGCACGGAGGGGGACTTGGAATTTTATTTGTGGTTTGGGGGTCGCACGCCCAGCTCGCGGATTCAGGGATTGAACGCGGAGACTTCGGATCATCTGTTGGCTCTGTTCCTGAAAAATTTGAACCAATTCCGTTTTAACAATCCGAATCCGGCGGCGATGATGCGCTTTGATATGACGAATAAGGCCAACGCGTTGATGCCCCAAAAAACGGCCGGGCGGATTATGGGATATGGATTTGATCGGGGCAATCGGGAGTTTGAAGGACGACACATCCCGGCATCCGTCGAGAGGAACCGGGCCGCGCCCAAGAAAAGATAGTTCCTTTTCAGCGTTGGCCCCCGCTGGCCCAGGCCGACTGAACAACATCACTGGACGTTTGGGGGCGTACGGTTTATCTTTTGCCCGTGCCGTTGGCGGAATTTTCAACTCAGGAAAACGTGGTGACTTTGCTGCAGCGCAGCTTGGAGCGCGGGCGGTTGGGGCACGCGTATCTGTTCACCGGCACGGATTTGGCGGAGCTGGAGGCGGTGGGGCTGGCGTTGGCGCAGACGCTCAATTGCCAGGAGCCGCCGCAAGTCGCGCCCGATGGCACGCCGTTGGATGCGTGCGGCGCGTGCGCGAGTTGCCGAAAAATTGCCAATACGAATCACGCGGACGTGATGGTCATCCGGCCGGAATCCAAGCTGCGGCAAATCAAGATTGAGCAAATGGTGCGGCGTACTGGAAGCCCGCCGCGCGTGCTGCACGATTTGGTAAACAACAAAGCCACGGAAGGTTTATATAAAGTGGCGCTGTTGGTGGCGGCCGATCGGATGAATGCGAACGCAGCGAATTCGTTGCTCAAGTCGCTGGAAGAACCGCCGGAGCGCACGGTGTTTATTTTGCTTTCCACTGAGCCGGAGCGCTTGCTGGATACCATCCACTCGCGTTGCCTGCGCCTCACTTTTGCAGGCGATGGCCGGCCGCGCTTTGGTGAGGATGAACAGGCGTGGCTCGGCGAATTCGCCCGAATGGCGGCGGAGGGCAAGAAGGATTATTTCGGCCGGTATCGTTTGCTGGGCACGTTGATGGCGCGTTTGGAGGAAATGAAATCGGTCATCGAAACCGAAGTGGAAGAAGCCTCGCCGCTGCACGATCACGATGAGGTGGATCCGGAATTGCGCGAGCAATGGGAGAACGAATGCAAAGCCGCCGCCAGCGCGGAGTATCGGCTGCGGCGCGCGGGTTATCTCGGCGCGTTGCAAGGATGGCTGCGCGATGTGTGGCTGCACAGCGCGGGCGTGAGCAGCGAGCTGGCGTTGTTTCCCAATCTGGATTACACGGCGGAGGCTGTAGGCGGCCGGTTATCGTCTGCCGACGCGGTGGCTAACTTGCGTTTGATGGAGCAAACCCAACGCACGCTGCACACCAACGTGCAGGAATTGGTGGCGTTGGAAACGGGTTTGTTGAAATTGAAGTTGTGAGCCGCGCGCACAGCAGTTAGTTTTCCCCCGTGAAAATTCTTTTTCTCAATGGTCCGAACTTAAATCTGCTTGGCCAACGGCAGCCGGAGGTTTACGGCACCACCACTTTGGCGGAAATCGAAGCCGCCGTGCGCGTGCAGGCGGAAGGGCGCGCGGAGATTGAGTTCCGCCAAACCAACGACGAAGGCGAATTGGTGACGTGGATTCAAGATGCCGCCAGCGCGGCGAATGCCGTCGTGATCAACGCCGCCGGTTACACGCACACCAGCGTCGCGCTGCGCGATGCCATCGCCGCCTGCGATTTGCCGGTGATCGAAATTCATCTTTCAAACATCCACGCACGCGAGGAGTTTCGGCACAATTCGCTGATCGCTCCCGTTTGCGAAGGGCAAATTTGCGGCTTCGGCCCCACTTCGTACGTGCTGGGTTTAGAGGCGGCTTTATCCTTAAAGAGCGACAATTAGACGATGATAATGGCTTGAATGCCGTGCGGTAGCGATTGAGGTCAATATTCTCGGCTTGACGATTCGGCGATTTTTGGCAGGGTGGCGCCGCTGTTTAAGTGATGGCGACCAACCTCAATCGATTACAGAATTGTCAACGTTCAGGCACCGTGCGTGCCCGAATGCGCGGCTAAACGTTCACGACAAATTTTCCTATTATGGATCTCAAGGACATCAAAAGCATTGTTGATCTGATGAAGAAAAATGCCCTCTCGGAATTTGAGATGGAAGAGGGCGATTTCAAAATTAAATTGAAACGCGATGCCGTCGGCAAACCGCGCAAAGGCGAACCGGTGTTGATGCAGGAAGCACCGATGGTGTTGCCCGCCGCAGCGCCAATACCCGCTGCAGCACCCGCACCGGCCGCCACTCCCGCTGCCGTCGAACCCGAATCTGAAGGCACGGAAGTGAAGTCGCCGATGATCGGCACGTTTTATCTCAAGCCCTCGCCGGATGCCGAGCCGTTTGTGAAGGTGGGCGCGAAGGTGGATGCGGACACGGTGGTGTGCATCATCGAGGCGATGAAGGTGATGAACGAAATCAAGGCTGAGGTGAAGGGCACCATCATCGAAGTGTTAATGGAGGAAGGCAAACCGGTGGAGTACGGGCAGGGGCTATTCCGAATTGACCCGAGCTAAAAAAATTCAGCGCGTCTTTTCATTTTCTTGTTTTTATCTTGTTGAAATATGTTTGAAAAAATTCTGGTAGCCAATCGCGGAGAGATCGCCGTGCGGATTATGCGCGCGTGTCGCGAGCTGGATATTCGTACGGTGGCGGTGTACTCGGAGGTGGACACCAATTCGATGCACGTGCAAATGGCTGACGAGGCAATTTGCATCGGGCCCGCGCCGAGCAACGAAAGTTACCTCAAACGCGATCGCATCATTGGCGCGGCGGAGATTGCCGACGTGGATGCGATTCATCCGGGGTACGGCTTCCTGTCCGAGGACGCGCGCTTTGCCGAGGTGTGCGAGAGCTGCAACATCGCGTTCATCGGCCCGGGTTCAACGGTGATGAATGCGTTTGGCGACAAACAAACCAGCCGCGAATTGGCAGAACGCGCCGGCGTTGCAGTGCCGCCGGGCAGCGACGGAATGGTGGGCGACGAGGCCACAGCGCGTCGTGTGGCCAAGGAGATCGGCTACCCCGTGATGATCAAAGCCGTGGCCGGTGGCGGCGGGCGCGGCTTGCGTGTGGCGCACAATGAAGTTTCGCTATTGAAAGGCTACCATACCGCGCGGAGCGAGGCGGAAGTGGCGTTTGGTAACAGCGGGGTTTACATCGAAAAATTCATCGAGAACCCGCGGCACATTGAGTTTCAAATCCTGGGCGACACGCAGGGGAACATCATTCATCTCGGCGAACGCGATTGCTCCATCCAACGCCGCAACCAAAAGCTCATCGAGGAAACGCCTTCGCCGCTGATGGCTGATCTGCCCGAGCTGCGAAAGGAAATGGGCGAAGCCGCGCTGCGGATTTGTCGCGAGGCGCGCTACGTGAATGCCGGCACCGTGGAGTTTGTGGCGGACGCCAAGGGCAATTATTATTTTCTGGAGGTCAACAAACGCATTCAGGTAGAGCATCCCATCACCGAGGAAGTTACCGGCGTGGATCTCGTGAAGCAGCAAATCCTCATCGCCATGGGCGAGCCGCTGCGGCTCACGCAGGACGAAGTCACCTTCAGCGGCCACGCCATCGAGTGCCGCATCAATGCCGAGAATCCATTTGCCGATTTCGCGCCCTCGCCCGGACGTGTGAAAATGTACTACGCCCCCGGCGGCCGCGGCGTGCGCATCGACAGCCACGTGTACGCCGGCTACACCATCCCGCCCACGTACGATTCGATGATCGCCAAGCTCATCACCACCGGCAAAGACCGCCGCGAAGCCATTGCCCGCATGAGCCGCGCGCTCGGCGAATATATGATCACCGGCGTGGAAACCACCATCCCCTTCGAGCAAGCCGTGATGCGCGATCCCAATTTTCGGCGTGGCAAGTACACCACCAATTTCGTTGAAAACCTCCTCGCCAACCGCCGCGAGATGATCGAGCGCGACGCATAAAATCGCGCGCCATGAAACCCCTCGCCGACTGCCGCCTATACGCCTTCGTTGATAGTGCCTATTTGCACAACCGCACCCCCGCTGATCTCACTCAACAACTCTGCGACGGCGGTGCCGACCTCATCCAACTCCGCGCCAAAGACTGGCCCGAAGAAAAAATCCGCCAAACCGCAGAGGCAATAATCCCCATCACCCGCGCCGCCGGAATTCCTCTCGTCATCAACGACCACTGGCAACTCGCCAACGACCTCGGCGCAGAAATTTGCCACCTCGGTCAGGAAGATTTTTTTGAGAATGAAGCCCCCCCTCAACCATCACCCCCCACCCCTCAACCGGCCCTCGGCCTCAGCACCCACGCCCCCGGGCAAGCCGCGCGGGCAATGGAAACCAACGCCGCCTACCTCGCCATCGGCCCCGTTTTTGCCACACCCACCAAGCCCGGACGTCCCGGCGTCACGCTCGACTACGTTCGCTGGGCCGCCGCAAATGTGGATCGCCCGTGGTTCGCTATCGGCGGCATCACGCTGGAAAATATCGAGTCAGTTCTGGAAGCCGGCGCCCGCCGCATCTGCGTGGTCTCCGCAATTTTGAACGCCCCCGACGTCGCCCACGCTTGCCAGCAATTCAACAAACGACTAGCCTCCGTGCCTTTGCAAAAATCATGAGCTTATTAGTAGTCGGCACCACCGCCCTTGATTCCATCAAAACCCCGCACGCGGAAAATCCGCGACTCCTTGGCGGATCCGCCAGTCACGCCGCAGTTGCTGCGAGCTTTTTCACCACGCCCCATCTCATCGGCGCGGTGGGCGATGATTTTCCGCGTAAATACATTAACCTCTATCGCAAGCACGGCCTCAACCTCGACGGTCTCCAACAACTCAGCGGCCAAACCTTCCATTGGTCCGGCGAATATGAGCAGAACATGAATCACCGCCGCACACTCGACACCGTGCTGGGCGTCATCGAAAATTTTTCGCCCACCCTCACCACCGCCCAAACGCGTTTGCCGTACGTGCTCCTCGCCAACTGCGCGCCCGATTTGCAGGCCAACGTGCTCGACCAAATGCGCCGCCCGAAATTTGTGGTGGCCGATACCATGGACCTCTGGCTCAACATCGCCCGCGCCCCGCTGCTCAAGCTGCTCCCGCGCCTCGATTGCCTCGTGCTCAACGACAGCGAAGCCGCCCAACTTGCCGAGGAAGACAACCCCATCGCCGCCCTCCCGCGCATCCACAAGCTCGGCCCCAAATACGTCATCATCAAAAAAGGTGAACACGGCGCCATCCTCTCCGGCCCATCCAAAACAAAGGGGTTGTTTATCGCGCCTGCCTATCCATTAAAAAAAGTAGTGGACCCCACCGGCGCCGGCGACAGCTTCATCGGCGGCCTAATGGGCCACCTCACCAGCCAAAAAGGCAGCCCCGAAAAAAATCTACGATCAGCAATCATCCACGGCACCATCACCGCCAGCTACTGCTGCGAAGCCTTCGGACTGAAAAAAACAACGAAGATCAAAAAAACCGACATCACCAAACGCGTTCGCGAACTTTCAAAAATGGTGAAGTGGTGAGTAGAGAATAGTGAGTAGTGAATTGGATCGTGGATTCGGAAGACAGTTAAAGGTAGGGCGCTCTCTCCGAGCGCGCCGCGGCGGTTTGGAGAAACCGCCCTACCGCACCC
>CAUZWB010000004.1:0-19066 GCA_963583525.1 Verrucomicrobiia bacterium
CCGGCGAATATGCTCTTTGAAGTCGGCGGCGTGAGCGAAAGCATTGCCCGCGACGCCATGCGCCTCGCCGCAGCTAAGCTGCCCATCCCAACCCGATTTGTGACTCGACTCTAACGCTGATGAAGACGAAAGAAGAAATTAACGAAATGCCCGCCGCCGAATTGCGCGAGCAAGTACTGCTGACCAAGCAGGAGCTGTTCAGCCTCACCCTGTTAAAGGGCGGCGGACTGGAGAAGCCTCATCGCATTCCATTACTGCGCAAACAAATCGCACGGCTCGAGACGCGACTCACGTTGCTTCGCAAACAAGCTGAGGCTGCGGTTGTTGCCGCCAACTAATTTAATCCATGAGCGAAACCCAAGAAAAACATCGCAAAGAACGCAGCGGCGAAGTCATCTCAAACAAGATGACCCAAACCATCGTGGTGCGCGTGAAGCGCCGCATTAAACATCCGCTGTACAAAAAAGTAATCACCAAGTTTAAGAAATATTACGTGCACGATGCCGAGAGCGTTGCTCAGCCGGGCAATCACGTGCGCATCCGCGAAACCCGCCCGATCAGCAAGCTGAAACGCTGGGAGTTGGTGGAAGTCATTCGATAGCACGAGGGAAGAACTATGTTACAACTTTGTTCAGTATGTGAAGTGGCCGACAACAGCGGCGCAAAGCGTGCCGCCATCATCGGCGTGATCGGCGAGAGCAAGAGCTACGGCGAGATCGGCGACATCGTAAAGGCCCACATCAAAGAGGCCGCGCCCGATGGTGCCGTGAAGAAGAGCGAGGTGGTCGACGCCGTCATCGTTCGCACCAAGAAAGCCATTCGCCGCAGCGATGGCTCGTACCTGCGATTTGATAACAACGCGGTGGTCATCATTGACGCCGACAAAAACCCGCGCGGCACCCGTATCTTTGGCCCGGTGGCCCGTGAGCTGCGCGAAAAGAAGTTCATGAAAATTATTTCCCTGGCACCGGAGGTCCTGTAATGGCTGAAAAAACTCAAGGCAAGAAAAAGCAAAACCGCGTGCGGCGTGATGACAAGGTGAAAATTCTCGCCGGCGAACACCGCGATGCCGAGGGCAAAGTCACCCGCATCCTCGCGGAAAATGACCGCGTGGAAGTAGAAATCGAGGGGCTGGCCGAAGACGACATGATCGTAAAGCACCAAAAGCGAAGCACTGAATTTCCGAATGGCACGCGCCTGCATTTGAATCCGACCCTTCACATTTCCAATGTGATGAAGCTCGACCGTTGGAACGCCCGCACGCAGAAGAAAGCACAATGAAACCCAGACTTTACAGCAAATATCACGAGGAAGTGAAACCGGGCCTGAAGAAGGACCGGAATTATACCAACCTGCATCAAGTGCCTCGCATCGAGAAGATCATCGTGCACATGGGGCTCGACGCCACACTGGAAAAATCTGCGCTGGAAGATGCAATAAACGACATGAAAACGATTACCGGCCGCAAACCGGTGGTCGATCTCGCTCGGAAGAGTGTTTCGAATTTCAAGCTGCGCGAAGGAATGCCCATCGGTTGCCACGTCACGCTACGCCGCGAAGTGATGTACGAGTTTCTCGATCGCCTTACCGCTGCCGCGCTGCCGCGCATCCGCGACTTCCGCGGCATCAACCCGAAATCATTCGACGGTCAGGGCAACTATTCCATGGGCATCACCGAGCAATCGATTTTCCCGGAAATCGAGATGGATAAAGTAAAGCGCACCCAGGGCATGGACGTCACCATCGTGACCACCGCCGGGACCAACGACGAGGCGCTGGATCTGCTCACCCGCATGGGTATGCCCTTCGCCGGCAAAAAAGCGGCGGGCGCGGCTGGGCCTGAAGCAGAGGGGCTTTCGAAGACCGACGAGGTGGCCGAGCTTATTTTCACCGCCTGCAAAGGAAAAGACACCGACGCGGAAGGCGTTCGGAATGCTCTGTTCCAGCTGAGCAATCGCAAGGAATGGGACGCCGTGGTGGCCGCATTCGCGGAGCGCCATTCGGATTGTTGCGAGGGCGACCTGATGAAATGCCTGAACGAGAAATTGAATGGCAAGGAGTTGTCGCGTTTTGTGGTGGATCCGCTGCGCGGTAAGGGCATTGAGATTCTGGAAATTTCCAAGGTGGAAGATGTGGCCGACCGCATCGCCGCCTCCTGCGAAGGTGACACCGATTCGGGACGCATCACGGATGCCGTTTATCAAATCCAAAGCCGCGAGGAATGGGATGCGGCGGCGGGCGCGTTCTCGGAGCGTCATCCTGATTTTCATAATGGCGATCTGATGAAATGTCTGACCGATGAATTGAGCGAGACGGATTTGGAAACGCACGTGCTTAAGCCGTTGAACGAGCGGGACATCAAAATTTTGGACGCCCCGGCGGCCGATAGTAAAGACAGCGAATAAGTAAACAGGAAATTTAACATGGCTAAGAAATCGTGGATTGAACGAAACCAGCGCAAAGAGCGCACGGTGGTGAAGTATGCCGAACGGCGTAAAGAGATGAAGGCAGCGGGCGATTACGCCGGGCTGGCGCTCTTGCCGCGCAACGCCTCCCCCGTGCGGGTGGTGAATCGCTGCAACGTCACCGGACGCCGGCACGGCTTCCTTCGTAAGTTTGGCCTGAGTCGCATCGCCTTTCGTGAGGCGGCGTTAAGCGGGATGATCCCGGGCGTCACCAAGGCCAGTTGGTAATAATTTAATACAATGGATCCCGTCGCAGACATGCTCACCAGTATTCGGAACGCCAACATGGCGACCAATCCGGATTGTTCCGTGCCCTATTCCAAGCTCAAGGAAAACGTGGCCCACATTCTCAAAGAAGAAGGCTACATCAACAGCTTTCAAGTCACCGGCTCGGGCGTCATCAAGCGCCTGGAGGTGGCCCTGAAATACAACGGCCGAAAGGGCGTGATTGAGGGCATCAAAAAAATCAGCAAGCCCGGCCTGCGCAAGTACGTGGGTGCCGGCGAGATGCCGAGGGTGCTTGGCGGTTTGGGCGTGGCGATTATTTCCACGTCGGAGGGCGTGATGAGCGGCACCAGTGCGCGCGAAAAGAAAGTGGGCGGCGAAGTGCTGGCCCACGTTTGGTAAATTTTTAAACAAAACTTTTTAGAGGAACAACGATGTCAAGAATTGGTAAAATGCCCGTGCCCGTGCCGAGCACCGTGAAGGTAAATCTCAGCGGTCGGACGATTTCGGTGGAAGGCCCCAAGGGCAGTCTCAAGCTGGATCTCCCCGAGCGCACCGAAGCCAAGCTGGAGGATGATCAAATCATCGTCACCCGCGAAAACGACGAGAATCGCTCCAAGGCCATGCACGGCCTCGCGCGCAGTCTCATCAACAACATGGTGGTGGGCGTGGACAAAGGGTTTGTCAAAAAACTTGAGATCCACGGCGTCGGCTTCAAAGCCGCCGTGAAGGGGCAGAAGCTCAACCTGTTGCTCGGCTACTCACACGAGATCAATCACGGAATTCCACAAGGCATCACCGTCACCGTGGAAAACGACACCAACGTCACTATCGAAGGCGCGGATAAAGCCGTCGTCGGCAAAATGGCCGCCGAAGTGCGCAGCTACTATCCGGTGGAGCCGTACAAGGGCAAAGGCGTACGCTACAGCGACGAACACGTCATCCGCAAACAGGGCAAACAAGTTCAATAAGGAAATTTCCGATGAGACCCGAACAGAAACGCAAGATTGTACAACGCCGCCGCTGGCGGATTCGCAAGAAACTCCACGGCACCGCCGAGCGCCCGCGCATGGCCGTCCGCTTTACCGAGCGGAACATTTACGTGCAGTTCATCAACGACGACGAAGGCTGCACGCTGGCCTCCGCCTCCACCCGCCACAAGGCGCAGACCGGCCGCGAAACACTCGCCGCCAACAAAGCCGGCGCTGAAGTGCTGGGCCAAGCCGCCGGCGAAGCCGCCAAGACCGCCGGCATCAACAAAGTGATTTTTGACCGGTGCGGTGCGCGTTACGTGCAGGATGGAAAAATTGACATCTTCGCCCACGCCGCCACACGTGCCGGATTGGATTTTGGTCTCGATTTAGAAAAGAAGAAAAAATCTGAGCTCAAAAAAGCCGCCAAGGAAGAGAAGGCCCAAAAGCCGAAGAAGGAAAAGAAAGCTAAGAAAGAAAAGAAGGCTGAAGTGACCGAGCCAGCTGCGGAAACTAAAAAAGCTGAGCCTGCCAAAAATGGTGAAAAGGCCGCCGCCGCCGAATAATAATTTAACCTGAAACAAACGACCATCAACGTGGCAGAGGAAACAACAACCCCATCCGAGACACCCGCAGCAGCTGCACCCGCAGCTGTAGCCGCCCCTGTGGCGGCGACCCCAGCAACCGCGCCCGCGCGGCAAAATAATCGTGGCCCCCGTGGAGCCGGCGGTGGAGGTGGACGTGGTCCTGGCGGCCCCGGAGGTCGTGGCGGCAATCGTCGCGGCGGCCCGCGCGAACGCCGCGCACCGGCCGTGGTTACTGATTCCGAAGGGAACGTACTTACCGAGAAAGTGGTGTTCATCAATCGCTCCAGCAAAGTGGTGAAGGGCGGTCGGCGTTTTGGCTTTAGCGCGTTGGTCGTCACCGGCAACCGAAAAGGTGGCGTGGGCGTCGGCGTCGGTAAAGCCCGCGAAGTAATCACCGCCATTCAAAAAGGCAACGAGGATGCCCGCCGCGAGATGGTGAAAGTTTCCCTCAACGGCGCTACGCTGCCGCACGAGGTGTATTCGGTTTATGATGGCGCGCGCGTGTTGCTGCGTCCCGCCTCGCCGGGCACCGGTATCATCGCCGGCAAAACCGTTCGCGCCGTGCTCGAGAGCGCCGGTGTGCGCGATGTGCTCAGCAAATCACTCGGCTCCAACAACCCCGCCAACGTGGCCAAGGCGACTTTGCAGGCATTGCAAAGCCTGCGTCTGCGCGAAGACGTGTATAAAGCGCGCGGCAAATCATTAGACTAATTTAGGAGAAATTTATCATGCGATTGCACGACCTTAAACCCCGACCCGGAGCCAAGACCCGCCGCAAGCGAGTGGGACGTGGTCCCGGCAGCGGCCGGGGCAAAACCAGCACCCGAGGCCACAAGGGCCAAAACTCACGCGCCGGCAGCAGCACGCGCGCCACATTCGAGGGCGGCCAAATGCCTTACATCCGCCGCTTGCCTAAGCGCGGGTTCAATAATTTTGTTCATCGCATCGATTATTTGGCGGTGAACTTGGAAGCGCTCGAAACGCATTTTGACGAAGGCGCCACGGTGGACGTCGCAGCCATCGTCGCCAAAGGCCTGGCCAATGGCAAAGGCAACGTGAAGGTGAAAATCTTGGGCACGGGTGAGTTGAAGAAAAAACTTTCCGTGACAGCGCATAAATTTAGCACTTCCGCTCAAGCAGCCATCGAGGCAGCGGGCGGCAGTTGTACCGCGCTCATCGCGGCTGCTCCGGCAAACGAACCGGCAGCGGAGGAATAATCACGCCTGATGTTCGCCCGGTATTTCCAAACCATCAGTAATTGCTTCAAGATTCCGGAACTCCGGAGTCGGATTATTTTTACGTTGCTTTTGCTTTTGGTGTGCCGGTTGATTGCTCAGGTGCCTGTGCCGGGACTGGATGGATTCGCGCTCTCAGAATACTTCAAATTCCTTGCTGACAAACAATCCGACGAGGGGGGTGGCAATTCCTTGCTTGGCATGTACAGCATGTTTACCGGCGGCGCGATGGAGCGGTGCGCTTTGGGTTCGCTGGGCATCATGCCTTATATTAGTGCCACAATTATTTTGCAGTTGATGACCGCCGTTGTTCCCTCGCTCAGTAAACTTTCACGTGAAGAAGGTGGGCGCACACAAATCATCAAATACGGCCGATATCTCACCGTGTTGCTTTGTCTCGGGCAAGGCTTTGTGATGAGCATGGGCTGGGAGCATCCCACAAAAATTCCCGGCTTTGAAAGTTTCCAAGGTGAACTAGTAATTGGCGCGGCGGACTGGTGGTATCACCTGCGCACGACGTTATTGCTCACCACCGGCTCTGTCCTGCTCATGTGGCTGGGCGAGCAAATCACCGAACGCGGCATTGGAAACGGCATTTCACTTGTCATCACCGTGGGCATCATTTCCCGGATAGATGTGGCTGCCTTTTCATTCTACGAGATGTTTGCCAAGAACGAAGCGCATCCGTTCAAGGGAGTTTTGCTGGTGGCGTTGTTGTTTGCAGTAGTGGGCGCGGTGATTGCTGTTACCCAAGCGATGCGAAAAATTCCGGTGCAATATGCCCAGCGCACTGTAGGGCGTAAGCAGTATCAGGGCGGTTCGACATACTTTCCTTTACGCGTCAACTATGCTGGTGTGATGCCGATTATTTTTGCTCAGGCCATTATGATGTTTCCGGCACAAATTTTTGGAACCTTGGGCCGCGTGTTGGCCGATAAAGGGAGCGTCATCATGACCGCCAAGGAATCAGGCGGCCAATTCCTGAAATCGCTCGGGGATACAATTACCGGTATGGGGGATGCGCTCGCATATGGAAGCGTTTGGAATCTGGTCATGGTGGGATTGATGATTCTGTTCTTCAGTTATTTCTGGGTCGCTACGCAATTTAATGAGACACAAATTTCTGATGACCTCAAAAAGGGGGGAGGCTATATCCCCGGGGTGCGTCCGGGAAATGCCACGCGCGATTTTTTGCATCATGCGATGAGTCGGCTTACTTTGGCGGGTGCGATGTTCCTGGTGGCGATTGCGATCTTGCCCACCATTTTGACCAACGAATTTAAAATCCCGATGATCGTGGCCCAGTTCTTTGGCGGCACGAGTGTGTTGATTATGGTGGGCGTGATGCTCGATACGATGCGACAGGTGGAAAGTCATCTGGCCCAGCGCCATTACGATGGCTTCCTAAAAACCGGCAAAGTACGCGGGCGATTCAATTAATTCCCGTGAGTATTTGTAGCACCATGATCCCGATCAAAACACCCGACGAGCTGGACGCCATGCGCGAAGCCGGCCGAGTAGCGGGCACGGTGTTGGCGGAGGCATCGGCTTGGGTGAAGCCGGGCGTGACCACGCGCGAGATTGATGAATACGCCGCCAGCCGCATTAAGGCGCACGGGGCGAAGAGCGCATTTTTGGGCTACGAAGTGAGCGGCCGGAAGTATCCGTGCCACATTTGCATTTCGATGAATGATGAAGTGGTGCACGGCCTCGCCAGCAAACGCAAAGTGAAAGAGGGCGACATCATCAGCCTCGATTGCGGCGTGCGCGTGGATGGATTTATCGGCGACACCGCCCGTACGGTCATTATTGGCGAGTGTTCCGAAGAGACACAAAAATTGATTGATGTGACTCAGCAAGCTCTGTATGATGGAATCTCCCACGCGTTACCGGGAAACCGGGTGAAGGATATTTCCTGCGCGGTGCAAAATCGGGTGGAAGCTAATGGGTTTTCCATCGTCCGCGAATTCGTGGGGCACGGGGTGGGTCGGACGGTTCATGAAGAGCCGCAGATTCCGAACTTTGTAAGTGCTGGCGAAACGCCCGAGTTGCGACCGGGGATGACGATTGCCATTGAGCCGATGGTGAACGTCGGCGGAATGAAGGTTAAATTTTTGTCGGATGGCTGGACCGTGGTGACGCGGGACGGTCGTCCGTCGGCTCATTTTGAGCATACCATTGCGGTGACCGAAGGGGAGCCGGAGATTTTGACATGCCTGGAGCTGAAGCCATTCGCGTCGGCGGTTGCGTAGTGGAAGTGCTGTCGCACCGGTTGGTGCGGGTGGAGTTGGAAAACGGCCACCGAATGATGGGCCACACCACGCGGGCCACCAGCGGATTGCTGGCGGAAGCAGCGGTGGGCGACAACGTGGTGCTGGAAGTTAGCACCTTCGATCTTTCCAAGGGAAGGGTCGTACAATTAAATAGTTTAGAGATAATAACGAAATAAGGAACAACATGAAGGTACGCGCCTCAGTCAAAAAAATGTGTGAACACTGCCGAGTCATTCGGCGGAAGGGCGTCGTGCGTGTCATCTGCAAAAACAAGCGCCACAAACAGCGCCAAGGATAATCTTATGCCCCGTATACTAGGAATTGACGTACCCCCCGCCAAGCGCATCGACATTGCGCTGCGCTCCATATATGGCATCGGCCCCGCCGTGTCGGCCAAGGTGTTGGAAAACGCCGGCATCGCCGCCGCCGCCCGCGCCCACACCCTCACCGAGGAACAACTCGCGCAAATCGCCAAGGCTATCCAGTCCACCGAGATGCGTCCCTCGCAAACCCGCACAGCTGAAAATTCCGAGACCGGGTTGTGCCCCATCCTCGTCGAGGGTGACCTGCGCCGGAAAGTCACCGAGGACATCAAAAACCTCAAAAGCATCCGGAGCTATCGCGGGCAACGCCACCAGAGCGGACTGCCCACCCGCGGCCAACGCACTCAAACCAACGCCCGCACCCGCAAGGGCCCCAAGAAAACCGTCGGCGCCCAGCGCAAGAAAGACTAATTTTACAAACCGATTGAATCATGGCTGAAGAAAAACAAGATCCCGCAACCGACGCAAAGGCTACTGAAGCTGCTGCTGAGAAGCCCGCCCCCGCGGTAAAAGAAGAGGCTCCCGCAAAAGCCGAGAAGCCCGCTAAGGAGGAAAAGGCTGAGAAGCCTGCCAAAGCTGAGAAGCCCGCCAAGGAAGAGAAGGCTGAGAAGCCCGCCAAGGAAGAAAAGTCAGAGGGCGAAAAGAAAACCGGGGAAGCTCCGGCTGAATCATCCGAACCGGCCGAAGGGCATCATTCTGCCCCCACCGCTGCGGATCTGTTGGCCGACAACCTTGAAGACGTCAAGGCCATCAAGGCCAAGAAATCGAAGAATGTCACCCACGGCATCGTTCACATTCAGGCCACCTTCAACAACACTTTGGTGACCATCACCGATATGCAGGGCAACCCCATCAGTTGGTACAGTGCTGGGCGCGCCGGCTTCAAGGGCTCCCGCAAAAGCACCTCCTACGCTGCTCAACAAGTGGCCCAACGTGCCGCCACCGAAGCGAAGGCCCACGGGCTGCGCGAAGTGGAAGTACGCGTTAAAGGCCCCGGCTCCGGTCGCGAATCCGCCATCCGCGCACTGCAAGCGGTAGGGCTCGAGATCACCACCATCAAAGACGTCACCCCCATTCCCCATAACGGCTGCCGCCCTAAGAAGCGGCGCCGCGTTTAATTTCAAAATTTTTTACCAAAATGGCACGTTACACTGGACCCCGACTTCGCATCAGCCGCCGCTTGCGGACGCCTGTCTTTGGCCCCTCCAAATATTTGGACCGCAAGGATTATCCGCCCGGACAACACGGACAAAGCCGCCGCCGCAAGGCCACCGACTACGCCCTCGCCCTGATGGAAAAGCAGAAGCTGCGTTTCTATTATGGGTTGATGGAAAAACAATTTCGCGGCGTGTACGAAAAAGCCATTCGCCGCCGCGGCGTGACCGGCGAAATTATGCTCCAAATTTTGGAGACCCGTCTGGACAACATTGTATACAGCCTCGGCTTCGGCTACTCCCGCGCGCAAGCGCGGCAAATGGTAACCCACGGTCACGTGCTTGTGAACGGCAGCCGCGTGAGCACCCCCAGTTACGTCATCAAAGAAGGTGACAAAATCAGTATGAAAGACACCGACAAAAGCCGCCACCTCGCCGACAAAAACCTTGAGTACTCCACCAGCCGCAATGTGCCCGATTGGTTGAGCCTCGACAAGGATGCCTACGAGGGCGTGGTGGAACGCATCCCCACCCGTGACGACATTCAACCCATCGCCAACGAACAGGCGATAGTAGAATTTTATTCCCGCTAACCGTTGCCGGCCCTGCGTGGCCGGTGCAACCCTGCAATTATAAGGGCCGCTGGCAGGCGGGAACGAAGCCAGCCGGTCAGATTAAAATTGCAACTTAGAAAAAGAAAAACATGCCAATACGACTCGGACGATTCGAACAACCGAAGCACCTCAACAAAGAGGTGGATGAAAAAAACTACGCCAAGTTTGTCGCTGAACCCTTTGAGACCGGCTACGGTCACACCATCGGCAACTCACTGCGCCGCGTGCTGCTTAGCAGCCTCGAAGGCTCGGCCATCACCTCCATTAAAATCGACGGCGCGCAGCACGAATTTACCGCCGTGGAAGGCGTGGTGGAAGATGTCGCAGAAATCATTCTCAACCTCAAAAAAATCAAGTTCAATCTGCACTCCCGCGATCCGCAGGTGTTGATAATCTCCGTCAACAAAGATGGGGCGGTCACTGCTGCTGACATCGAGCTCAACCAAAACACCGAGATCGTCAATCTCAAGCAGCATATCTGCACGCTGGACAAGAAAAAGAAATTCATGATGGAACTTGAGGTCCAAGTCGGCCGCGGCTTCCTCAGTGGTGATGACAACAAAAAGGCTAACCAAGCCATCGGCGTCATTGCGATCGACTCGATTTTCTCGCCCGTCACCAAGGTTCGTTACGATGTAAAAGACGCCCGCGTGGGCCAACGCACCGACTACGACAGCCTCGAGCTGGAAATCTGGACCGACGGCCGCATCAAGCCTGATGACGCCCTCACTCAAGCCAGCGCCATCCTCAAGCATCATCTTGATGTGTTCGTCGATTACGATCAGGAAGCCATTGAGTTTGAGGAAGCCAACGAAAGCCACGACGAGGAGAAATCCGAGCTGCGCCGGTTGTTGGCCATGAGCGTCAACGAGATTGAACTCTCTGTGCGCGCCGCCAATTGCCTGAACAACGCGAACATCACCACCGTTGGCCAGCTCGCCACCAAATCCGAGGCGGACATGCTCAAGTATCGCAATTTCGGAAAGAAATCACTCAACGAAATCAAAGATAAACTCGTCGAGCTGAAGCTCGGCCTCGGCCTCACTTTCGAGGAAGGCATCTACGATGCCAGTGCCGAAGCCCAACTACAAAACGGAGCAGACGACTTCGGCGCCATGGAGGAAGAAACCGTGGGCGCCTCCGGAGTCGGCGGCCTCGCGTTTGACGATTAACGAACAAGCACTATGCGCCACCGTAAACGCACCGCCAAATTAGGCCGCACCAGTGAGCACCGCACCGCGTTGCTCGCCAACCTCGTGTGCAGCCTCATCAAACACCGTAAAATTCAAACCACCCTCGCCAAGGCCAAAGCTGCCCGCGTGGTGGCCGATAAAATGGTCACCCTCGGCAAAAAAGGCCAGGAGAAGGACCACTCCATTCAGTGCCGCCGCCTTGTGGCTGCGCGATTGCAGCAGCAACCGCGCCACCATTTTGCCAAGCACAACGGCGTGAGTGGTAAAGTGCAGCGCGATGAATGGCGTCAAAACGAAGACGTGGTTCGCATTCTCTTTGAGGATATCGCTCCCACCTTTGCTGAGCGCAATGGCGGTTACACGCGAGTCATCAAGATCGGTCGCCGTCGCGGCGATGCCGCCGAGATGGCCATCCTTGAGTGGGTGCAGGACGGCGACAGCCCAGTCCGCGAAAGCAAAAACGCTCCCAAAGCCAAGGAATCCAAAGCTGAAGAACCCGTCGAGGAAGTGCCGCAGGAATCATCGGAAGAAGTAGCCGAGGACACGGCAGAGAAAGTTGCTGTAGAACCGGAAACTGGAGACGAAGAAACTGAAGCTCCGGATGATGAATCTGAGGAAGCTGCTGCTGAAGAAACAAGTGAGGAACCGGAAGTCAAGTCAGACGACGAGCCCACGGCCGACGCCGACAAGAAATCCGACTAACAAACTTCACCTCAAAACACAATTCCAACCCGCCCCGTTTGCACGCCGGGGCGGGTTTTTTATTGGGCCTGACGCAGAATTCGGTATCCTTCGCGTGATGAATTACGCGGATTATCTGGTTCTCTTTATCTACTTCACCGGTATGGCTGGCATCGGTTTCTGGGCCATGCGGCAGGTGAAAGGGCAGGAAGATTATTTCATGGGTGGCCGCAAGTTCGGCAAGCTGATGCAAACCTTCGCCGCCTTTGGCGCGGGCACCGGTTCCGCCGATCCAGTTAACACTGCGCGCGGCACCTTCGCCAGTGGCATGAGCGGAATGTGGGGCGTGATGTATTGGCTCTTCGTCACGCCCATCTATTGGATCAGCGCCGTGTGGTATCGCCGTATGCGCTGCCTCACCCTCGGCGATTGGTTCACCGAACGCTACGAATCCAAATCAATGGGCGTGGCTTACGCGATCTTCGGCTGCTTTTATTATATGGTCTACGGCGCGATGCTCTTCACCGCCATCGGCAAAGTCGCCGTGCCGCTGATGGGGCCGGAGCTTTTTGGGATACAAACCGAATACGTGCTCGTGCCGTTGGTCGCCATCATCGTCACCCTTTACGGCGTGCTCGGCGGGCTCACCGCCGCGTACTGGACCGATCTCATCCAAGGCATCTGTATTATTTTGCTTTCGATTTTACTCATTCCATTTGGCCTGAATGCGGTGGTGCAAAAATTTGGGACTACCGGCGACACATGGACCGATGGCTTTCGCGTGATGCACGAGCAACTCCCGGCGTCCACTTTCGAAATTGTGGGCGGCGGCGCGGCCAGCGAGTTTCCCTTGTACGCCATAGTCACCATTGTGATTATGAACATGATTGGCATCGTGCTCACGCCGCATTTCATCGTCACCGGCGGCGGCTCCGCCAAGAGCGAACACGACGCCCGCGTGGGCCTCGTCACCGGCAACTTCATCAAACGCTTTTGCACCATCGGCTGGGTTATCACTGCGCTGATTGTGCTCACGTTGTACGGCAGCGAC
Source organism: Verrucomicrobiia bacterium (assembly GCA_963583525.1). GTDB lineage: Bacteria > Verrucomicrobiota > Verrucomicrobiia > Limisphaerales > UBA1100 > JACNJL01. The sequence goes on from CAUZWB010000004.1 coordinate 12,773, forward strand.
GCCGCCCTCATCAAAGACGCTGATATGGCGTGGGGCGTGGCCACCAAGGAATTACTTGGCCCGCTGGGCATCGGCTTGGTCGGCCTGATGCTCGCCTGTTTGCTGGCGGCGCTGATGAGCAGTGTGGATTGCTATATGCTCGTGTGCTCGGCGTTGGTGGTGCGCAACATTTACGTGCCGTACGTGAACCCCAAGGCGGAAGATCGGGAATGCCTTCGCCTCGGTCGCATCACCGGCGGCATTGTGGTGCTGGGCGCGGTGCTGATTTCCGTCACGATGCTCGATATGTTCAAGCAACTGGAACTCACGTGGATTGTGCCGATGACGTTTGCCGCATTGTTTTGGCTGGGGATGTACTGGCGGCGGGCGACTACGAAGGCTGGCTGGATTACAATTGTCTTTTGTCTGCTCACATTTTTCATCCTGCCCCGCGCCGTTCCTTTTGTGGCTCCCAGTTTGCGGTCCAATCCGGCTTATGCGCAGGTCAATCAACCCGTCGAGGCGAATGCCTCCGGGGGCAAATCCATTTATTGGACCGGTGGGGTGAAGGAAGTGAACGGTGCCGCGCGCGGGGAAGGTTCGTTTCGTTTTGATATGATGATTTACGATAAGCTGTTGGGTTACGACCTGACGAAAGTCCGCAATGCGACGCTGAAGACGCTGGAGTTTCCTTTTAAAATTATCGCACCATTTTTGGTGATGATCATCGCGAGCCTACTCACGCGGCCCAATTCCAAGGAGGCGCTGGACCGGTTGTACGTTCGAATGAAAACGCCGGTGCAGCCCGATCCCGAGGAAGACAAGGCCGAGATGGAAAAAAGCTACGCGGAGCCCAGCCGCTTTGATCACCGAAGACTGTTCCCCAAAACCCAACTGGAAATTCAACGGCCCACACCGATGGATTTCTGGGGGTTCATCGCCTGCTTCGCGATTTGTTTTGCGATTATCGGTATTGTGCTGTGGGTGGCGCAGATTGGGGCTTGAACAAATCCGCTATTCCTCGCCGTTGCTTTGGTTGCTGGCGATGACTTTTTGTTCCATATCGTGCGGCATGTTTTCGTAATGGCTCAGTGCCTCGGTGTGCAGGCCGCGGCCTTCGGTGAGTGAACGCAGGTTGGTGGAATATTTGTAGAGATCCATTTGCGGCACGTGCGCCTTCACCACTTGAAACGCGCCGTCGGCGTCCATCCCCTGAATTTTGCCGCGTCGGCTGTTGAGGTCGCCCATGACCGCGCCCATAAATTCCTCGGGCACCATAATTTCCACGTGCATAATGGGCTCGAGCAGACAGGGTTTGGCGGCTTTGAAGGCTTCGCGGAAGGCGTGCTTGCCGGCGGTTTGGAACGCGACGTCTTTGGAATCAACGGGGTGCTCTTTGCCGTCGTAGAAATCGATCTTTACATCCACCACGCCGTAACCGGCAATGATGCCATCGCGGCAGGCTTGCTCCACGCCTTTGCGCACGGAGGGCACAAAGCTGCGGCTGACGTTTTGGCCCACGAGTGACTCAATGAATTCCACGCCTGAATCGCGTTCGCGCGGCTCAATGCGAATCCATACCTCGGCAAACTGCCCGGCACCGCCGGATTGTTTTTTGTGGCGATACTTGCTCTCCGCCGGAATGGTGATGGCTTCGCGCAGGGGCACGCGCGGTTCGCTCAATTCAATTTCAACGTGATAGCGTTCTTCCAAGCGTTTGCAAACCACAGTGAGGTGCAGCTCGCCTTGGCCGGAGATGACCGTTTGGTGCAGGTCGCCATCCACGCGATAAATAAAGGTGGGATCTTCCTCGTGCAACGCGGAGAGGCCGGCGGCAATTTTGTCCTCATCGCCTTTGCCTTTGGAGCGCAGCGCGAAGTGGATGTTTGCGCCGGGAAATTCAATGGGCGGCAGTGCCGCATCCAACTTGCCGCCCACGAGGGTGTCGCACGTGTGCGTGTGCTTGAGCTTCACCAACGCGCCAAGATCTCCCGGTGACAAATCGTCGACGGGAGTGCGATCTTTGCCGTTGAGCACGTGAATCTGGTTAATGCGCTCGGAAGCTTTGTGCGTGGTATTGATTAAATCCGCACCGTGCGTGAGCGTGCCGGCGTGCAGTTTGAAAAACGACTGCGATCCCACGTGGCCTTCGTTCATCGTTTTATAAATAAATAACACCGGATCTGTGTCGGTGAGGTTGATTTCTGTTTCGGATTCGTCGGACTTGATGCCTTTGCTTTTTGGATGATCCGCAGGCGAAGAACCATAGCGCGCGATGAAATCCATCAGGCAAGTCACCCCCACATTGGTGATGGACGATGTGGCGAAAACCGGGATGAGGCCTTCCGCCTGCAGTGCTTTGTGGAGGCCACTGCGTAATTCCGCTTCGGTGAGATTGCCTTGCTCAAAGAACTTTTCCAGCAATGAATCGTCCGACTCGGCAATTAACTCGATGAGTTCCGTGTGCAAATTCTCCGATTCGGGGCAATCTTCCTCGGTGAATTTGCCGCTGCCATCGGTCTCGAATGTGATGAGTTTTTTGTTCAACACATCCACCACCTGATTGAAGCCGGGGCCAACATTCATCGGCACCGTGAGCGCCATCACCTTGTTGCCAAAATTTTCGCGGAGGCTGGCCAGCGCAGAATCAAAATTCACGAGTTCTTTGTCCAGCCCGTTAACTGCCACCAAGTGTGGAACACCGAGTTCACGCGACCAGTCCCAAACTTTGGTGGTGCCAACCTCCACGCCATTGGCGGCGTTGATGACCACCAGTGCCGCGTCACACACGCGCAACGGTCCCAGGGCCTCGGCCATAAAATCAAGGTAGCCGGGCGTGTCGATGAAGTTCAGTTTCTTGCCGCCGAACTCTACGCACAACGGCGTGGCGTTGATGGAAATTTGGCGCTCCTTTTCCGCATCGTGATAATCGCTCATCGTCGTGCCGGCCTCGATGCTGCCGAGCCGGTTGATGGCCCCCGCGGCGGCCTCGATGCTTTCGGCCAGCATCGTCTTGCCCGATGATGCGTGGCCCACGATGGCGAAATTACGAATGTCTTTTGAGGGATAGGTTTTCATAGGTTCAATTAAACGAGGGGTTGAAGGATGGAGGTTGGGGGAGGGCGGGGAAGGGTGAGGCACAAAAATGGCCGGGTGTGGGGGCGGCAAAGGAAAATCCTCCGCCCCCGCACGGCACAAGCCCACACAGTCCTGTACGGAAACAATCCATGGTGGATATGCCAATTGTTTCCGCGGGGAGCGGATTGGCAAGGAAAATGTGGGAAAAAGTGCGGCGTTATTTATCGCCCAATTTGGACTCAATCCGGTCAAGCTTTTGGTTCAGCTTCCGATAGCCGTGCCCGAACCACACCAGCAGGATGAACGCCCCCACTACGCCTACGCCGATCCATTGGGCTTTGCTCCAAATGGACCAAGCCGCGCCGATGGAAGCGGCCAGAAGCGCCAGCCCCATTGCGAGGTTGAGCGCCACGCGCTTGCCGCCTTTGGGCAGCGCATCGCCCATCAATTCCTTGCTATTGATCATGCAGAAAAAAGTGAAGTACGCAATTGGCAGCAGCACCATCCCGAAAATACTGGTGGGCACGGCCAGCCAGAATTTTGCGTCTGCGTTGCTCCAAAGGTACAGAAATCCAAGCGCGCCGGTGATGCCCGGCAGCAAGGAACCGGCGCGGTGAACGACGCCGCTCATCTTCGCGCCCAACGCTTCGGTAAGGCAAAATCCGTTGATGAGCATCAAAATGATAATGGTGGAAACGGCCATGCCCACCACGCCGATGCCGAAGATGGTTTGGGAAACGGCTTTGTTGCCGGTGAGTTTTTCCAGCGAACCGGCGAGTTGAAAGGCGTCACGGCTGACGAGCATCGCGGCGAGTTGGCGATCCTGATGGTTGGGCGATTCCAACACGCCGAGATGCGTTTGGATGCCGGCGAGATTTTTTTCGTAGGCTCCCTGCAATTTCGCGGTTTGTTCCGTGGCCATTTTTGTGTCCAGTAATCCTTCGTCATACTTGCCGTGAAACTGATTGGCGGAAGCAATCACCACGCAAGTGGTGGCGAGGAAAAATGGGATGAACAAGCCCATGCCGAGATCGAAGCTGGCCAGTCCGCGATGTTCTTTGCCCCAGCCTTTGCGCAGCATGGAGTAGGGGAGTAAAAAGGTCATGTTGATACCCACGGCGGTGGCGGCGGCGGTGACCATTCGGTCGCGTTGGGAATCGAGAATGATGTTGTTCCAATAATCCGGCGCGCTGGAGGCGGCGATGAATCCCGCGAATTTATCAGCCGGTTGCGAGAGTAAACTGAAATCCGGAATGAAGCCCTTGGCAATGGCACCCCAGTCGAGTTCCCCAGCCATCACGACGACCACCCCAAAAAAGCTCAGCACGATGATGGCCACCAAAATTTTGAGGATCATTTCAAATGCTTTAACCCCTTTGCTGTCGTACATCCACACCACCACCGTGGCGGTGGCAAAGAGTACAAGGGCGCAGAGGAGATCGCCGTTTTCGCCATTAAAGAGGCCGAGGTTTTGCTGGAGCGCGGCAGTGCCGAGGGAGAATTGCGGCATCGCCCACACGAGGTTGGCGAGCATCGCGGCGATGAGCCAGCCCCAGCCGAGCACGGGGTTGATGTGTTGGTTGATGGCTTGGAAAGGGCTTTTGCCGGTGGAGAGAGTGACGTAGCCGATGACCGAAAGCATCAGCACGCCGAAGATCATCATCAACGGTTGGAGCCAAAGCAACTGTGTGCCGCCGATGACGCCAAGGTATAGGCTGCCCGCCAGCGAACCGCCGCCCAACGTGATGGCGCCCTGCAACCAACCGGGGCCGGAGAGCTTGCTGTAGGTCTTGATTTTTTCGGAGGCGGAAGCGTTCTCAACGCTGGTTAGTAATTCCTTCTCCTTGGCCAGTGAATCGTTTTGATCGCTCATAAAGCTGGGGAAGATGGAACGGGTTTTTTTAAAGGATTGGAAGCCTGAAGTGTCGGTAGGGACGCGCTGTGCGTGTTCATGGACGCGGACAGCGCGTCCCTACCTGTTCTTCGCGAAATCAAAACAAATCAAGTGTGTTTCACTGCGGAGATACACGCGGCGGTCGGCCATCGCGGGTGCGGCCCAACAGGGGGGGCGGAGTTGGGGGACTTGATACGCGGCGAGTTCGGTTGGCTTTTTGGCGTTGAGGGCGAAGAGGCCGAGCTTGCCGGTTTCGCCGAGCACGATGAGTTTGCCGTCGGCTTGGATGAATGAGCCTCGGCCGTACTTTTTTGTGGGCGGGCCGAATTTGTTCCACGACTCGTCCTGATCCCAACGCAGTTTGCCGGTGGCGAAGGTGACGCAACGAAACCGGCCATCCGGTTCGTTGCGGCCGCTGAAGGCGTAGAGGTTTCCTTCGTGAACGATGGGCGTCATCCAATGCAATCCGAGCACTTCCTCGTGGCGACGATTTTTTGCGCGGCGCGCGAGGGTGCTCCAAACTTCAGTAAACCCACTGAGGTCAGGTTTGATTTTCAGCACAAAGGAGCCTTCGCCGTAATAGGCCGAGGAACAAAAAACCTGGTCGCCGATGACGACGGGGTTGGAGGCGTTGACCGATTCATTGGAGCGCGCGCGGAACCATCGCTTGAAATGCACCTTGCCGGTTTTAGGATCGAGCGCCACGAGGCCTTGCCGCATCAGGCAGAAGGCGACGCGCTTGCCGTGTACGGTGGCGATGACGGGCGAGGCGTAGCTAGCGAGTTTTTCCGCGCCGTTCCAGTCCATCAACGGCTCGCCGGGCCAGCCGAGTTTAGGGGTTTTGTGCCAAGTGGTTTTGCCGATGCTTTGCCAAATGGTTTTGCCGGTTTGGGCGTTAAAGGCGACCATCCCGCTTTCGGGCTGGCCGCCGACCATCGTGAGCAATAAATTGCCCTCGAGCACGGGCGTGCTGCCGACGCCGAAGAAATTGGGGTGCACTTTGAAATCTTTGTGGGTGTCGCGCCGCCAAATTTGTTTACCAGTCTTGAGGTCGAGGCACAGTAATACGCCTTCCGCGCCGAAAGTGTAGCAGCGATCCTTGGTGAGCAACGGAGCGCCGCGCGGGCCGTTATTGTAGCCGTAAGGATCTTCATACGTGGTGGGATACGCGTGGCGCCAAATGAGCTTGCCGGTTTTTGCATCGAGACAATCGATGGCTTCCACGTCGAGATGTTTGGCGATGGCGGCGGGCCATTCGATGAAGCCACGTCGGCGCGTGGTTTGGATGGCCGCTTTGAGGCTGGCCTCGGTGAGGCGCTCCTTTGCCTTCAGCGCGGCGAGTT
>CAUZWB010000005.1:0-18982 GCA_963583525.1 Verrucomicrobiia bacterium
ACAAATCCGAATCGATTCCCGCCGCTTTCTGGTGGGCGATTATCAGCTTGACCACGGTCGGGTACGGCGACTCTTATCCAATTACAATCGGAGGGAAAGCCTTTGCCGGAGTTGTTGTAATCATCGGCATAGGAATTGTTGCTCTTCCCACCGGCTTAATCGCTTCAGCGTTGACTGAAATCAAACAAAGAAACGCCGACACAAAAAGTTAACGATCAATCGTTTCCCAAAGCAAACCGTTGCCCCTCCAGCCTTGCGCGGTCTGTCCGGTTCGTTAAGCTCGCGGCCATGAAACTTACTGACCTCAAGTGGCCTGAAGTCGATTCGCTCAGCAAGGATTTGCCGGTGGTCATTCCCATCGCCGCCCACGAGCAGCACGGGCACCACATGCCGCTACACACCGACAGCCTGTTGCTCGGCGAAATCATCCGGCGTGCCGAGGAGGCGCTTGGCGACGATGCCCTCTTCGCGCCGCTACAATGGCTGGGCAATTCCCATCATCACATGGATTTCCCCGGAACGCTTTCGGCCGAGCCGCGCGTGTATCTCGATGTACTCAACGGGCTGCTGGAAAATTTCCTCCATCACGGCTTCAAGCGACTCGTCCTCCTCAACGGCCACGGTGGCAATATGGTGCCCGGCGCGCAGGCGGTGTTTGAGGTGCGCCAACGCCATCGCGATCGCACCGACCTGCTTTTGCTCTCCGCCACGTATTGGGATCAAGTAAAGGTTCCGGAAATCCGCGACGACCTCGTGCAGGACGCCATGGGTCACGCCGGCGAACTGGAGACCTCTATGATGCTCGTCATCCGCCCCGAGCTCGTCGGCGAACTCAAGCGCGACGAAGTCCCCAAGGGCGAGTCCTTCGCCAACGCCACGCGCGGCTGGACCACCAAGGACCGCAGCACCCCCGGCCACATCGGCGTGCCCGCCGCCGCCAACCCGGAGAAAGGCGAAGCACTCTTCCAAGCCTTCACCGCCGGCGCCGTGAAGCTTGTTCGCGAAATGCAAAACTGGGACGGCCAAAGCTGGGATGCCTGAGCCCGACCAACCCTCCGCCCGTTCCAGCAAATGGAAATGGTGGGTCTGCGGCTTGCTGCTGCTGGCGTCCATGTTTCTGTACATGGACCGCCAGACGCTCGGCAATGTTTCCGCGCGGTTGCTGTGGGAGTTTGATCTCACCAATGAGCAATACGGCAACCTCAGCTTCGCGTTCGGCATCGCCTTCGCAACGGGCCTGTTAATTTTCGGCTACATCGCCGACCGCGCGGGCGTTTATTGGCTGTACCCTTTCGTACTCACCGGCTGGTCGGCGGCTGGTTTCGCCACCGGCTTCGCAGAAAACTACGAACACTTCATGGCCTGCCGCATCGTGCTGGGTTTCTTCGAGGCCGGCCACTGGCCGTGCGCCATGAAAACCGTGCAGTTGCTCCTCCCCCGCGCCGATCGCGGCATGGGCAACAGCGTCCTCCAAAGCGGCGCCTCCGTCGGCGCGGTGGTTACGCCGATCATCATCGTACTCATGCTCGGCTCATTTTCCAGCGGCGCATGGCGGCTGATGGATGCGGGCGGTAACGACGCGCAAGTCACCACCGAAGTCTCCGACGTGCTGCTTGAGCAATCGTATTTTAAGACCGAGCCCAACCGCGAAAAAGTCGCCGAGGTGGTCGCTGAAATACGCAAACGTAAAGCCTCTGACAAAACCCTTTCCGCCGCCGATGCCGCGCTCCTCATCAACCCCGCCAAGAATCAAAAAGAACAGTACATCCCCGGCGCATGGCGACCGCCCTTTTTTGTTATCGGCGCAGTCGGCCTCAGTTGGGTACTCCTTTGGCTCGTCACCATCCGCCGCCGCGACCTCGCACCCGACCAAGCCGCCGAACCGGGAACCCCCGGCATTTCATTTTTGGAAGTCGTCAAAGACCGCCGGTTCATCATCCTCCTCGCCATCGGCGCATGCATCAACACCCCGTGGCAGCTCATCCGCGAATGGCTCGTGCTGCTGCTCACGCACCGCGGCTACACCGAGCAATTTGCACAGCTTTTCAACTCCGCCTATTACATCGCCACCGACGTTGGCTGCCTCGTCGCCGGTGCTGCCACGCTGTGGCTGGCCAAACGAGGCGCCACCGTGCACCAATCACGCGTCCGCGTCTTTGGCGTTTGCGCCGCGCTCATCGCCCTCACCAGCGTGGCGGCGTTTCTGCCCAAGGGCTGGCCGCTGCTCGGCGTGCTGCTCATCATCGCCGGCGCCTCGCTCGGCGTCTTCCCCATCGCCTATGCCATGAAACAAGACCTTGCCCGCGAGCACATGGGGAAAATTACCGGCTTCATCGGCGCCGCCGCCTGGCTCACCAGCAGCCCCATGCAAAAAGTTTTCGGTTGGTTAAAAGACACCACCGGCAGCTTCAAAATCGGCCTCGCCGCTGTCGGCTGGCTTCCCCTCATCGCGCTGGGGTTGATCATTGTCTTTTGGCCGAAAGATCGGCCTGCTGACTAGAGCTTCCCACCTTCGAAAGTCAACCCGCGCTTCGGCGGTACTCACGCTGACCGGGGTCGAAAAGTGCGTCGTGCAGTTTCACTCCGAGGCCGGAGCGGGTGGGGAATTGCGCGCGGCCGTTTTTGATGACGGGCAACTCGTCGATAAGTTGGTCGTAAAAAGTGCGGATGTGAGCGCGGACGGTTTCCTGCCAGGCGACATTGGAATGTGCGGCGGCGAGGTGAAGCCCGGCAAAAAGGGTCAGCGGGCCGGTGCAGTCGTGGAGCGTGGCGGGCACATTAAAAGTCTCGGCGAGCTGGATGATGCGGCGGGATTCACTGATGCCGCCGCACCACGTGGGGTCGAGCATCACGTAATCGGCGGCATTTTTTTGCAACAGCTCCAAATAAGAGTTGCGCGTCAAAAGCATCTCGCTCGCGGAAATGGGCAGGCGCGATTGGCGGCGGAAATCGGCGAGTGTGTCGAGGTTGTCCAGCGGCAAAATATCCTCCAGCCAGCACGGCTGGATTTCACGCAGCGCATCGGCCAGTCGCAATGCTGCGGGCAGTTGAAAAAAGGCGTGGCCTTCAATCATGATTTCGATTTGGTTGCCAACGCGCTCGCGGATTTCCCGCAGCGGCTTCATTCCCGTCTCCAGGTCCGCCCACGAAATCTGTTGCCCGCCGCTCGCGTGCGCGAACCGGTCAAACGGCCACACCTTCATCCCGCCAATGCCCTCGCCCACCAGTTCCTCCGCGAGATCGCCCGCGGCGTTGAAGGACGCCCAGTTGTCCTGCAACGCCCCGGGCTCGCCTTCATCGCCAAAGCCGGACCAACCGTGCGAACCGGTTTTCGGCTTGGCCCCCTTGGCCCCATAACCCGGCCCGCCGCAGGTATTATAAATTCGCACGCTTTCCCTAACCGGCCCGCCCAGCAACCGCCACACCGGCTGGCCGCACGCTTGGCCGAGGATGTCCCACAACGCCAAGTCCACCGCCGAGAGCGCGCGCATCTCCGCGCCGGGTTGGCCGAAGGACCGGCTGCGCTCGTACAGGAACCGCCAGTGGCTCTCGATGGCGAGCGCGTCGGCCCCGAGCAGTCGTTCGGCCATCCAATCATGCACCAGCGCGGCGATGGCGTGCGGTGTGTAATACGTCTCGCCGTGGCCGACCAGTCCGTCGTCAGTGGTCACGCGCACGAGCAGCAGGTTGGGCATGATGTCCGCGGGGTGTACGGTCTCGATGGAAATTATTTTTGACATGTTAATTTTCAGTAGCCTGTAAAAGGGCGCGAATGTAGCCGAAGGCGAAGAGGCGACCTCGCATGGTGTAGCCGGGCTCGCCCGCTTCGCCGGCGAATTGCGGCACGTGGTCGGGGCGAATGGGGCCGTCGAAGCCCGCTTCGCGATAGGCGCGGATAGCGGCGGGCATGTCGGTCGGGCCGTTGTCGTGAAAGGTCTCCCGGAAATTCTCCGCCGTGCCCGCGACATCGCGAAAGTGTACGTACCGGATGCGCGGGCCGAGGCGGCGGATGGCATCCGGGATGTCCGCGCCCATGGCGACGAAGTTTCCTTGGCAAAAGCAAATGCCATTGCTCGGGCTGTCGGCCAGCGCGATGAGGCGCTCGAAATTCTCGACCATGATGCGCGCCTTACCGCGAAAGCTCGGCAGCGGCGGGTCATCGGGATGCATCGCGAGGGCCACACCGGCGGCCTCGGCGACGGGGAGCAGTTCGCTCAAGAAAAACTCGAGGTTGGCCCAGAGCGCGTCGGAATCGATTCCCGCCTCGTCAATCTGCGTCGCGCTGTCGTTGAGGTTCATGGCGCGCTCGGCGTCGGCGAGGTTAAACTCCGTCACCGTCGCGCCACCGCGCTCGGGCACGTCCAGCCGCGTGCGCACCCAGTCGGTGCCGGCCATGAAATTATAGCAAAGAACCGGCACACCCGCCTCGCCCATGTGGCGCAGGAGATTTTTCATCGCGGCCAGTTCGGTGCCATCGTCGCGGCCGTAGATGAGATTATCCATCGGCGCAAAGCCCTCGATGACCGCCAACCGCAGGCCGAAGGATTCCACGCGCGCTTTCAGTTTTTGGAAGTCGGCCAGCGCCGGGCCGGGGTAGCGGTCGACGATGTCGGTGACGCCGCACTGCGCGGCGAGGCGCAGGTTATCATCGGACAACGGAGTGAGGACGGACGCGAGGCGCATGGGGCATTCAAGCGAAATTCGGCTTCGAGAACAATGCGCTTTTACGCGGGCGATTCGCCGGTTCCTCGATTTCCTTCACGATTTGAAAACCGCGCGCCAGATAATTCGCCAGCGCGTGCTCGTGGTCGTGCGTGCAGGTGTGCAGCCAAACGCGGTTGGCACCGATGGTCCACGCGCGCGCCACCGCCTCGGTCACCAAATGGCCGCCGATCCCCTGCCCAAAGTGCCGCGCAAGCAGCCCGAGATTTCTAATTTCCACGCCGCCGTCAGTTTGTTTTTCAATGTCAAAAAACCCCGCCGGCGCGCCGCCCACATACGCCACCCACGTTTCCAGTTCCGGCCGGTCGAGATACGCCATCCATTCTTCTCGCCCCCAATCTACTCGCCCGCCCCAGCTAAAATCCGCGCCCACCGCCTCGTGTAAAAACCAACTGAACTCCGGTGCGACCGCAAGCACCTGCCGAATCTCCAACTCCGCCACATCCACCCGCTTGGGCCGCAGCTCGGCGGGGTCGTTCATTTCGAGATACGTCGTTATTTCTGTCTCGTTGGAATCGTCTTTGGTCATGATATTTATTCGATGGTGCGGTTGGGGTTCAGCCCGAGGGCGGCGAGCGCGGCGATTACAAAAGCAGCGGCAAACAAAATGAACGCCTCGTGACTGTCCTGATTTTGATCAAACCGCTCATTGATTTGCGGCACGAGATTGATGCACACGAACGCGCCGAAGTTGCCCCACATGTTGCCCCAACCAAACACCGCTGCGGCGTTGCGCCCGCCCACGTCCATCATGTGTGCCCAAATCGGAGGGATGCTCAGGTCGGTCATGAACGCCACCACTCCCAGCGCGCCGACGATTGCCCAGGGCGAACTCAGCCGCAGCATCAATCCGTAGGCCAACGCCGCGCAGACATATGCGCCCACCAACTGAAGGGTGCGACCGCGCCGCGCACCGAAGCGCTTGAGCAGCCAGTCCGCCAGCGGTCCGCCCAGCAACAACCCGCAAATACCCGCCGACATCACCAGCGTGGTCATCAGCCCGCCGGTTTTTTCGGACACCTGATGAATGTCCTTCATGTAACTTGGCAACCACGAGACGATGAATACCCAGCCGACATTGATGGCAAACTGCAACAGACACATCAGCCACATACTGCCGCTTTTTATCAGCGGCCAAATCGGCGGCCACGGCGGAGGGCCGGGGTTTGCCTCGCCCTCATCGTCGGCGGCGAGTGCCTGTTCGGCATCGTTCGCATGCGGATGCACGGCCGGCGACTCGCGGATGTTTCGCCAAAACAAGGCCGCCACAAAAATCCCCGAGGTGCCATAAAGCAAAAGCACGTGCTGCCATTTCAGATAGTCAGCCAGAAGCCACGCCGTAAGCACCGGCGCAATCACGCCGCCAAGCCTCCCGCCCATCGACACGATGGCGCTGGCTCGACCGCGGCCATCGACGGGTATCCATCTTTTTAACAAGCCGCCGCTCGTGGGATAACAGCCCGCCTGCGCAAACCCAAAAAAAACGCGCGCAGCAATGAGCATCGCGAAACCGCCCACCAAGCCCGTGAGAACCGTGCAAATCGACCACGCCAGAATATAAAATGTAAGCATCCCGCGCGCGCCGAAGCGGTCCGACAGCCAGCCCGCCGGAACCTGTGCCAACGCGTACGCGAAAAAAAAGACCGACATGAACAAGCCCGCACCCTTGTCGCCGATTTCAAACGCCGCGCGAAAATCATCGCGCTTGGCAATCTCCGCGATGCAGATGCGGTCCAAGTACAGCAGCACCGCCACTAGCGTGGTGGAGGCGACGATGGTGTAGCGGGCGCGTGTGGGCTCAGGCATCAGTTGAGGGTCACGCGAATGAGGTAGAGGCCGAAGCGGTTGAAGTAGACGGTGCCGATTTTATTTTTGCCGAGCTGCACCGTGCGCGGCGAGCCGTAGCGGGCGGTCACGTCGTTTTCTTTCAGCACATGCTGCGTGGCACCCCACGTTTGGCCGTCGTCGGCCGAGACGTTGTAGCGGATGCCTTTGTTGTCGGTGCCCACGCCCCACGTGAGCACCACGCGGCCGTCGTCCAGCGGCGTGAGAAATCGACCCTGCGCGTTGTCGCCCTTGGCGAGGCCGGGAAACTTCGGGACGCGCTGCCACAGCTTGCCACCGTCGGTGGAGCGCAGGAGATCCGGCGCCATCGCCAATAGCGTACCCTTGGCGGTGCGGATGATTTGCACGGCCACGTGGCTTTTGCCGTCGGCGGTCTTGATGGGGAACGGCGTGAGCGTCCGCGTCTTTTCGTGAAACACCACCGGGGCAATTTGCCGCAGCGGCAGCAGCCATTTGTTTTTGGTGAGCGGCAGCATCGAGTGCCGCATTGCGCCGAGGTCTTTTTCACCAAGCGGCCCGAGGATGACCGGCTTGCTCCATGTAAGCCCGGCATCGGCGCTGAGGCTGGCCACGAGCGGGCGCGCGTAATAATCCTTCGCCTTGTCCGCGCCGATGTAATTCCACGTGACCAGCAGCCGGTCATCGGGCAGGCGATCGAGCGAGCAGGGATAAATTTCAACATGTGGCGTCTTGGGAATGTACGCGGGCCGCCAGTCGGTGCCGGGGATGGGCCGGGCCGCCTCCCAGTTTTCCGCGCCCGGTTTCAAGCGCGACCGCATCAGCATGCCCTTGCCCTGAAAGACCACTACCAGCGTGCCGTCCTTCGTGCGCGCCAGCGAGGGATGCACGTGGCCGGACAGGCTGCCCTGCACAATCGGCCACGGCACAACGTCGGCAAAAGCGGTGAACGCTGCCAACAGGAAAATGAAAATTGTGGGACGCTTCATCCGCGCAGCGTGACGGCGCGGCGGCATTTGGCAATGCCAATATTGGCTGCGACAAGGCGATGATTTTTGATTGCGAAAATGCGCGCGCGGAGGCAAACTGAAAACATGAGTTCGCGCTGCAAGACTTCCGAGCACATCGACGGCGGCATCGCCCCATTCTTCAGCCCGGCGGGCGGCGACTTGCTGCGCGTCAATTCACGCCGGTGGTTTTTGCAAACGGGCCTCACCGGCATGGCGGGGCTTACGTTGCCGATGCTTTTGAAACAACGCGCCGAGGCGGCGAAGGCGGGCCGGCCAAAAAGTAAAAAGAATGTCATCCTGTTTTGGCTGTCCGGCGGGCCGAGCCACCTTGACATGTGGGATCCCAAGCCCGACGCGCCCAGCGAGATTCGCGGGCCGTTCGACAGCATCCCCACCAAGCTGCCCGGCGTGCGCGTGAGCGAGCATTTGCCGCTGACCGCCAAGCTGATGGACAAGCTCACCATTCTGCGCGGCGTGGATTGCAGCGCCAGCAACCACACCCCCATCACCATGCAGGCCGGCAATCCGCTGGCGCGCCGCACCAACGACGGCAAGGACGGTGGCGGCTATCCGTCGATGGGCTCCATCGCGGCGAAGTTTAAAGGACCGAACCATCCCGGCATGCCCGCGTTTGTCGGCTTGGCGAATTCATGGCGTTCGGACGTTTGGGAGGCGGGCCACATGGGCAGTGCGTTTGCGCCGGTCGATGGAAAAAAACTCGCCGGACGGCTTGCGATGCCCGAGGGACTTTCCACCACGCGACTACGCGAACGCGGCTCGCTGCTCGGCCAGCTCGACCGCATGCATCGCGACCTCGAGAACAATCCCGCCGTTGCGCAAATGGATCACTATACGCATCAAGCGCTCGACACCGTTCTCTCCGGCCGCGCCAAGAACGCGTTTAATCTCGAAAAAGAAACGGCCAAGATGCGCGATTTTTATGGGCGCGACAGCATCGGCCAAAAGGCATTGCTCGCCCGCCGCCTTGTCGAGGCCGGCTCAACCTTTGTACTCGTCAGCGGCGCGTGGGGCTACTTCGATCACCACGGCGATGAGGTTCGCTGGGGCGGAATCAAGAAGGGCCTCAAGCCGCTGATGCCCCGCGTCGACCGGACCTTGAACGCCATCGTCACCGACCTCGACCAACGCGGCCTCCTCGACGACACGCTCGTCCTAATGATGGGCGAATTCGGCCGCTCTCCCGTGATGACCAAGACCGCCGGGCGCGGTCACTGGGCGCGCGTGATGTCAATGATCATGGCCGGCGGCGGCCTCAACCACGGCCGCGTCATCGGCAGCACCGACCGCAAGGGCTACGACGTCGCCAGCCGCCGCGTCGGCCCCAGTGACCTTGCCGCCACCGTCTTTCAGCACCTCGGCATCGACCTCGACACGCACTGGACCAGCGCGCAGGGCCGTCCCATCCCCATCATCACCGAGGGCGGCCAGCCGATTTCGGAGTTGTTTTAGAAAAAAATGAACGGCGGCCCAGTCAACCCGGCAGACCTCTCCCCACCTCCCCAAAGCGGTTCCTAAACCGGCTTGGCGGCGGAGAGCGGATTTATTTTACATGCAAACGATCTGGCAACGATTCACATTCACCACGCTCATGGCTGCCGCCGGGTTTGCTTTTGCCATTGATGTCGATGACCTCCCGCCACCCGCCAAGCATGAGGTGGATTTTGAAAAGGAAATTTGGCCCATCTTCAAAAAGCACTGCGTGAAATGCCACGGGCCGGATAAACAGAAGAGCGATTACCGCATCGACGCAAAAGCGCGCGCCTTCGAAGGCGGCGAAATGGGCGAGGCCATCATCCCCGGCAAGAGCGCAGAGAGTCCGCTGGTGCATTTTATTTCCGGCCTCGACGACGAGACGATGATGCCGCCGAAGGGGGATTTGCTTGGCGACAAAACGGTGGGGCTCATCCGCGCGTGGATCGATCAAGGCGCGGATTGGCCGGATGATGCGGGCGCGCAGATCGCCGATCCGATGGATCATTGGGCGTTCAAGCCGCTGCGACAACCGGGGACGCCACAGTTTATGGATCCGATGGACGCGTTTTTGTTGGTGCGGCTGGAGGCGAAGGGGCTGAAGTTTTCGCAGCAGGCGGACAAGCGCACGCTCATTCGGCGGCTGTATCTTGTGATGCACGGGCTGCCGCCGACGGTGGCGGAGGTGAAGGCGTTTGTGGAAAATAAAGATCCGCGCGCGTACGCCAAGCTTGTCGAGCGCGTGCTGGCGAGTCCGCGCTATGGCGAACGCTGGGGGCAGCATTGGCTGGACGTGGCGCGCTTCGCGGAGAGCCACGGGTTTGAAATGAACCGCGAACGGCCGCACGCGTGGCGTTATCGCGATTACGTCATCGACTCTTTCAACGCCGACAAGCCGTATAATCAGTTTGTGAAAGAACAACTCGTGGGCGGCGCCTTCGGGGCGGAGGCGGCCACCGGCTTCATTGTCGCCGGGCCTCACGATATGGTGCTCGGCAGTGACCCCGCGCATCAAGCCACGCTCCGGCAAAATGACCTCGCCGAAATGGTCAATGCCACAGGCACGACTTTCCTCGGCCTCACTCTCGGCTGCGCGCGTTGTCACAATCACAAGTTTGACCCCGTGTCGCAAAATGATTTTTACGCAATGACCGCCATCTTCGCCGGCGTGCAACATGCCGACCGAACCATCGGCAGCAACAATAAACTCCAGCGTAAAACCAAATTGCAGGAGGAACTGACGGCGCTGGACAAGTCATTGGCGGGACTGCTCAAGCCGCCGGTCGCCTATGACCGCAACGAGGAATTTTTTGCGCCGGTGAACGCCCGATCCGTGCGCTTCACCGTCCTCGCCACAACCGGCCAATCCGAGCCGTGCATTGACGAACTGGAAGTGTTCGATGCGGACAAAAAAAACGTGGCGCTCGGTGGCTCACTGAAATCCTCGGGCGACTTCGCCAACAATCCCAAGCACAAACTCGCGCACCTCATCGATGGGAAGTTTGGCAACCCCCGCAGTTGGATTTCCAATGAGCGCGGAAAGGGCTGGGTGCAGATTACTTTTTCGAAACCAGCGCGCATCGAACGCATCGTGTGGCAGCGCGACCGCCAAGGCAAACTCCGGGACCGCCTGCCGACGAATTATAAAATCGAAATCGAATCCGCTCCCGGCCAATGGCAAGTGGTGGCGTCCTCGAATAGCCGCGTGCCCTTCGGCGCGAAATTCGATGCCAACGCCGTAGCGGTACGAAAAGATTTAACGGAGGCGCAAAAGATTAAAATCACGGCCCTGTTAAAAAAGCATGCGGCGTTGCGTAAGGAATTGGCCGAAATCGAGACCGGTTCGCTGGCTTACGCGGGCAAATTTGCGAAACCACCGAAGACCTTTCGGCTGCACCGCGGCGATGCCATGCAGCCGCGCGAGGCGGTGGCGGCGGGCACGTTGTTGAAATTCAACGGCGCGCGCTTTGCCGCCGAGGCCACGGAGGCGACGCGGCGCACGGCGTTGGCGGAGTGGATTGTGAGCCCCGAAAATCCGCTCACCGCGCGTGTCATCGTGAATCGCGTTTGGCAGTATCATTTTGGCACGGGCTTGGTGGACACGCCCAACGATTTTGGCCACAACGGCGCGCCGCCCACGCACCCGGAATTTCTCGATTGGCTCGCGGCAGATTTCATCACGCATCGGTGGTCGCTCAAGCATCTGCACCGGCGCATCCTCGGCTCGCGCGCCTTCATGCAATCCAGCGTGCCCCTGCCCGCCGCGCTCAAGCGCGATGCCCAAAGCCGGTTGCTGTGGCGTTTCCCGCCGCGCCGATTGGAGGCCGAAGCCATCCGCGACAGCATCCTCGCCGCCTCCGGCAAGCTCGACCTCGCGATGGGCGGCCCGGGCTTCAGCCTGTTTGAGATTCAAAAAGAAAACGTGCGCCACTATTTCCCGAAACAAAAATTCGGCCCAGCCGACTGGCGCCGCATGGTGTACGCCACCAAATTCCGCCAGGAACTCGACGACGTATTCGGCGCGTTCGACTGCCCCGACGGCAACCAATCCGTCCCCCGCCGCGGCCGATCCACCACCCCCATGCAGGCGCTGAACCTGTTGAACAGCCCCTTCATATTAGACCAAGCCAATCACCTCGCCGCGCGAGTTAAAAAAGATGCCGGCCCAAATGTCGAAGCCCAAGTGCGCCGCGCCTTCCACCTCACCCTCGGCCGTGCCCCCGAAATCCAAGAACTGGCCGCCGCCAAAAAACTGGCCGCCGACCACGGCCTCCCCGCCCTCGGCCGCGCATTATTCAACACCCACGAATTTATCACCATCCCGTGATGCTTGACCGTCGTTCATTTCTCGGCCAAGCCGCCACGGGGTTGGGCGGCATTGCGTTGCTGGATTTGCTGCAGCGCGACCGGTTGCTGGCCGCGCAGCCCATTCGGCCGGACATCCTTCCCACGCGACCGCATGCCGCGAGGCCGCCGCACTTCTCGCCCAAGGCTAAACAGGTTCTTGTCATTTTTTGCAGCGGCGCAATCAGCCAAATGGATACTTGGGATTACAAACCCGAACTGGCCAAGCGCCACGGCCAGCCGTTGCCGGGCGCCGATGGCTTCATTACTTCGCAGGGGCAACAGGGGAATCTCACGCGGCCGCTGTATCCTTTCCGGCGTTATGGGCAGAGCGGGAAAATGGTCAGCGATCTCGTCAGCCACATTGGCGAGTTTGCCGATGACATTTGCTGGGTGCACTCGGTGAAAGGCAAAACCAACAGCCACGGCCCGGGCGAAAATTTTATGAGCACCGGCTTCACCGCCGACGGTTTCCCGAGCATGGGCGCGTGGGCGACGTACGCGCTCGGCAGCGAAAACGAATCGCTGCCCGCCTACGTGGCCATCCCCGATCCGCGCGGCAAACCGCAAAGCAGCGTCAACAATTGGGCTCCCGGTTTTTTGCCCGCCGCGTATCAAGGCGTAGATTTCAATAGCACCCACCCCGTGCGCAATCTTGCACGGCCCGCGTCTATCCCAGTGACCGCCGACCGCGCCGCGCGCGACCTCATCCAGTCGCTCAACCGCCGCCACCTCGAGCGTTTCCCCGGCGACACTGACCTCGCCGCGCGCATTGCCGCCTATCAAATTACCGGCCGCATGCAAACGAGCATCCCCGCCGTGAGCGACCTCTCCCGCGAACCCGCACACATTCTTAAAATGTACGGCGCCGACGACACGAAAACAAAACACAAAGCCGACTACGCCCGCAACTGTATCCTTGCCCGGCGGCTTTTGGAAAAAGGCGTGCGCTTTGTGCAGCTTTTTAATGGCAGCTACCAAACCGGCGGCGAAGGAACCAGCAACTGGGACGGCCACAAAAAACTCACCGCGCAATACGATGTGCACGGCCCCATCTTCAACCAACCCACCGGCGCGCTCCTGCGCGATCTCAAACAACGCGGCCTGCTCGAAAACACTTTGGTTTTTTGCTGCAGCGAATTCGGCCGGATGCCCACTTTCCAAAAAGGCGCGAGCGGACGCGACCATAACCCCGACGGCTTCACCGCGTGGTTCGCCGGCGCCGGCGTCAAACGCGGCCACACCCACGGCGCCACCGACCCCTTCGGCTGGAAGGCCGAACAAAATCCCGTCACCGTCCACGACCTCCACGCCACCGCCCTCCACCTTCTGGGATTAAACCACGAACGCCTCAGTTACCGCCAAAACGGAACCGAACGCCGCCTCACCGACGTGCACGGGCACGTGATAAAAGAAGTGCTGGCGTGATGGGTTGAAAATTTACGCCGCTGACCGCCGGGCGCGCGACACTCGTTGCTCCAGCGCGCGCTCGAAGCTGACGAGTTGGCGAAGGAGCGCGTTGTATTGCGAATGCGCCTCGCGGCCGTGGATGGTGCCGAGCAGATGATACAACCGATGGTTTGCCTTCAGAGCGTCCTCCGGCGACACCGGCACTTCCACGCCGCATTCGCGCAGGCGCGGGCTGCCGATTTTCACCAGCTCGCCCGCAATGGATTCGCGCCCCGCCGCCACATCTGCCAAGCCTTCGGCCACTAAATCCGCACCGGGCAAATTCGCAAACAAACTGGCTACATCCGTATCCATCGCCGTTGAGGCTACTCCCATTTTCCGTTTGCGGCAATTGCGGAAACACGGGCACTGAGTGAACCCGCGTCGATGGCAGGGAATTTTATTAACTCCGACTCCACTTCCGCGAACAGTTCAGCTAGCTGTTCTGGTGCCACAAGCCCGCCCACAATCATCTCCCCCACATCCAAGCGGTCGCGTGGGTGGCCACGTTCAATCTTCGCCAGTGCTTGCCCATAAAAATCGTAATGAAAAAAATCCACCTTTCCGTGCCGCTCGATCAACTGGCTGCGCGCGCGCCAGTCGTTCAGCGCCGGCACAAACTGGTCCGGCGCGGCCAGTTCGATGTTGATGTCCAATTCCTCCTTGAGCCTCGGTAGGCACTCAAAAAAACCGGTCGGCTCGGGGTCGGCTTTCAAGTCGACATCCATCGTCGTCTCCCGCCAACCCAACAGCACTGCCGTTGCACCTCCGGTAAAAAAAATGCTTCCGTCGGATTGCACCCCACGACCCATCTCGCGCATCAGTCGTTCGATTCGCTCGCGTGTGGTCAGTTGCCGCATTCGGGATAGTACACCGCGCATCAACCGAAACCAAGCAGTGAACCGCGCCCGAGCATATTTTCCCTGCCGCTCGGGAAACCGCTGGTCGATAATCTTCGCACCAGTGGGCAAATGAATGCGGTTCAAATCGACGATTTTTCCGTCCACCACCAACTCGATGCCGCGAACCGTGCATTGGGTGGCGAAGACGCCGCCGGTCTTTGAGAAAGTTGTTTTTTCTTATTTGATTTTCGGGGGCTGTTTTTTGTCCACCTTTGTTGAAAACACGATGCGGACCCCCGACGTTTGCCCCTTCGGCGGGCGTGTTTTCCAAACGCGAACGTGCGGTCCGCGCCGGAGCGTGACGGGCACGTCCTTGTCGCGTAGCTTCAAAATGTGCGGCCACGCCGCCTCGAGCTGCTCGCGCGTTTTGAATTCAATATCGTAGCTCCCCCAAGCGATGCCCTCATGAACTCGCCCGTGCGACCACGTCCAAGCCTGCTTCCGCAACGGCTCCAACTCCTTCGGCCAACTCTTCGGCCACCACCCCCCGGGCCCGCCCATCGACAACGCCTGCGCGGGGTTGGCGGTAAACAATAAAATCAAAGTAACTAAGGCAGCAATGTTTTTCATTCAGGATTCCACAAATTACATATTGAAATTCACTCGTGAATCGTTTGACGGATTGCCCTAGAAAGCTGCTCATTTATTCTGAAGGCACGGATGCGATTATAATGGCATTTACCTCATTGACAACGCTTGCCACTTGGGGGAAATTCCTAACTATGAAACCCCTGTTATTAATATTACCACTACTTCTCACCTGTTCTCTACGCGGTGCCGACACCCCTAAACTTTTGCTGGCAAAAGTTTGAAAGGAAACCATCGACCCCACCGGTTGGTGGATCAGCGAGAAATACGATGGGATGCGAGGGTTTTGGGATGGGAAAGCGCTGTGGTCGCGCGGTGGCAAACCCATCCATGCGCCGGATTATTTTTTGGCGGAGCTGCCCAAGGACATTGCGTTGGATGGGGAGCTTTGGCTGGGGCGCGGTAAGTTCGAGGACACCGTCAGCATCGTGCGCCGGCAAACTCCGAATGCGCGTTGGCGGCAAATTCAGTTCATGGTTTTTGATGCGCCGAAGGTGAAGGGCACGTTTGAAAAGCGAATGGTGTTTTTAAAAACCCAACTGCCCGCAACCGCCAAACACGTGCGGCCCGTGCCGCAGTGGCTTTGCAAGGGGAAAGCACATCTCATTGCTGAGCGTGATCGTATCGTGAAGGCCGGCGGCGAAGGGCTGATGATTCGCGAACCCGAATCGGTCTACGAAGGCAAACGCTCGGGGACGCTCTTGAAAGTAAAAACCCACGCCGACGCCGAGGCGACCGTCATCGGCCACAAACCGGGCAAAGGCAAATTCGACGGGATGCTCGGCTCCCTGCGCGTGCGCACGAAGGATGGCCGCGAGTTTTCCGTGGGCACGGGCTTCACCAATACGGAGCGCAAGAATCCTCCGCCAATTGGCGCAGTGGTCACGTACCGCTATCGTGGCCTCACGAAGAATGGTTTGCCGCGGTTCCCGTCATTTTGGCGCGTGCGGAAGAAGTGATTTTCGAAGCTCGTTATGGATTCAAGCGCGGCACCGAATCCGCATCTCAGGCACACCAAAAACATTGGCGAAAGATCAACTGGCCTTTACCCTTCGCTTATGGCGCATGTGAAAGGTTTTGGGGCGGTGGGCGATGGCAAAACCGATGATACCGCGGAACTCCAGCACGCGATCGATGACGGCGAACGGCTGATTATCATACCCGCCGGCACCTATCGCATCACCAAGCCGTTGCGGGTGGACTTGGACAAAGTGGGCTTCACCGGCATCAGCGGCGATGGCGGCACGGCGACGATTGTGATGGATGGCCCGGGGCCGGCGTTACGGTTGGTGGGCACGCACGGCGGCACGGCGGATCCCGGCTCGGTGAAACCCAACGTTTGGCAAAGCCAGCGAATGCCCACGGTGAGCGGCATTGAGATTGTCGGCAACCATCCGGAGGCCATCGGCATTCAGCTGGAGCGCACGATGCAGGCGACGCTCACGGGGGTGCTCATTCGCAAATGCAAAATTGGCATCCACCTCATCGCGCGCAATCGCAATCCGATTATTTCCAATTGCCACATTTACGATGGCGCGGGTAAGGTGGCGATTGGGATTTATCTCGATGGTTGTGATCTGCACCAAATCAATATCATCGGCTGCCACATCAGTTACCATCGCCACGCGGGCATCAAGCTGCAGCGCAGCAGCGTGCGCAATTTGCAAATCACCGGCTGCGATATTGAGTACAATTTTGATGCGAAGGAAACTGACTGCGCCGATGTGTGGATCGACGCGCGCGAGGCGGAAGTGCGCGAGGCCACCATTTCTTCCTGCACTATTCAGGCCAAGTACAGCCCCGCAGGCGCCAATATCCGCATCGAGGCCGCGCCCACAGCGCAGTCCACCAAGGCGGGGTTGTGGACGATTAGCGGCAACATCATCACCAACCAAACCCACAACCTCCTGCTGCGAAATTGCCGCGGGGTGACGGTGACCGGCAACACCTTCGGCACCGCAGCCGAGCGCTCGGTGCTCATCGAGCGCTGTCGCAACTTGGTGATTGGCTCCAACAATCTGGATTACAATCCGGACTACAAAGGCCCACGCATCGACGGCGTTCTGGTAAAAGACAGCGCGGGCATCAACCTTCACGGGCTCATCATCGAATCCAGCCAAGCCGGCACGGCCAAGGCCGATGGCGCGATTGGCATTTTCAATTCAAGCGACATCACCGTGGCCAACTGCCAAATACTCAATCCCAAACACCGCGCACTGCATCTCGACAACGTTCACCACGCCGTCATCAGCGCCAACCTCGTGCGCGACCACGGGCGGGCACCGACGATGCAGGAAGCAGTGTTGGTAAACGGCGGCGACAATTTGGAATTTTCAGGCAATCTTTTCGACAAGGGAAAGCGTGAGAAAATGACCAAGAACCAATGACCAAGTCCCAAGGAAACCCCAAGCACCAATAACCAATTTGTGCGTCTTGTGATTTGAACGTGGGGCGATTGACTAATCGCCGGACGTGTGGCATTTTATCGGTATGAAAATCTTTTCTATTCTTTTTATGTGCGTGTGGATTCCTGGATGCCAACCGGATGCGTCCGCGCCCAATTCGGCCCAAGCTCCGGACGCGCCGCGCAAGGTGGCTCCCAAGGTGATAAAACTATTTGGTGGAGAACAAGCGATGGCGGCCGTGCTGGCGCCGGACACGGTGCAGGCGTTTAAGGTGAACTCGGTTAATATTCAAAAGGGCGAGGAAGTCGAATCGCGAATTGGCAAATACCGCATCCTCGCCGGCCCCGTTGAGGTCAAAGAAAAAGAGGCCGCTGACTTAGCAAATATTTTGGCAAAGAACATTTACGACTGGGAAATGGCCAAGGCTTGTGAGTTTCAGCCGGGCATCGCGGTACGCTTCACCAAAGGCGAAGTGGTGGTGGAGATACAGTTCTGTTTCAAATGCGAAGAAATGATGATTCTGTTGAATGATAAATCCGTGGGAAGCGAAGATTTTGACAGAGCCACAAAACAATTAGACGAAATTTTCCGCCGGGTTTTTTCCAAATGAAAATCCCGGAACAAATCTAAAAACCGAATGGATTTTGAGCCACGTGCAAGGGGGCCTTGAAAATTCCAAGCACCAATTATCAAATTGCGTTGGCAGACGTTGAGTTGTTCGGGCTTGGGACATTGGCCATTCCCCTCACTTCAGTCTCGCGTATTCCTCCCCACTGTGCTTTACTTCCCTGCTATGGAGGGTTTTGGTTCCCAGTTTCCGCCGCTACCGGTGCGCCCGTGGTGGCATCATTTGGCGTGGGCTTTGCCGTTAATGGCAATCACCGCGGGGCTCGGCTGGTGGCAAGGCGGCAAGCGCCAGGAGATCGCCGCACCAGTGAAACACCCGCCCGCGGTAAAGTTGGTAGAGAAAAAACCCGCGCCGAGCGTGACGATGACCAATCGGCCCGCGCCAATTATCGGCGAGCGCGTGCCGGTGCGTCAGGCGACCAATCAATGGATTTCACAGCGCGGCGTGCGGGTGTATACCAACGCCACCGATGCCGCCCGCATTGGACTCACCCGCATCAGCGAAGGACTCCCAACCCTAACTGCAAACTTCACCCCGCGCCCCGTGGCGGCTGGGCGTGATTTGGAAATTCAAGTGGCGCTGGACAGGCGCGGTTTTTCGCCCGGCTCAATCGATGGAATGAGCGGCCCACAAACAGTTTCGGCTATCGCGGCATTTCAGCAACAGCAACGACTGCCCATCAGCGGCCGACTCGATGCCGCCACGCGCCGCGCGCTCACCTTGCGCGCGCCGGTATTCGCGCAGTACAGCGTTTCCACCAACGACCTCGCGCGGCCGCAACCGCTGGGAAAAACTTGGACCGCAAAATCGCGCCAAACCATTTTGGATTACGAAAGCCTGTTGGAATTAGTCGCTGAGAAACATCATTGCTCGCCGCGTTATTTGCAAAAAATAAATCCGCTGGTCCATTGGCCCGGTGTGCGCGCGGGTACTGCCGTGAAGGTTCCCAACACCGCCACCCCCGGCACGATGGCGGGCGTGGGCGCGCTCATTCACATTCAGCTCCGCGCCAAGACGCTGCGCGTGTACGACAGCAGCACCAATCTTGTGGCGCAGTTCCCCTGCTCCATCGCCACGCGCATGGAGAATCGCCCCGTCGGCCGATTGGCCATCACCGCCGTGGCGCATCCGGCCAATTAC
>CAUZWB010000006.1:0-18900 GCA_963583525.1 Verrucomicrobiia bacterium
TATCAGAGGTTAACTGTTTCGTTTTAGTAAAGACTTCGCGAGGGCTTCGAGGGCGGGGGCGTTACCTTTGAAGGGTGTGAGGGCGGCGAAGGCTTTTTCGGTTAAAGCGGTGGCGATTTTTTTAGATTTTTCCAGACCGACAATGGCGGGGTAAGTGGCCTTGGCAGCGGTCAGGTCTTTGCCCGCAGTTTTGCCAAGTTGCTCGGTGGTTTGGGTGCAGTCAAGAATGTCATCGATCACCTGAAACGCGAGGCCGACGTGATAGCCAAATTCGGTGAGCGCCTTGAGTTGGGTGGGTGTGCAGTTTGCGCTCATGCCGCCGAGGCGTACGGAGCAGGTGAGCAGGGCACTGGTTTTGCGTTCGTGGATGTAGCGCAATTGGGGAAGAGAGAGAAGCTGCCCTTCGCTTTCGAGGTCGGCGACTTGTCCGGCAATGAGGTGGAGTGAGCCGGCATTTTTTGTGATTTCCGCAAATAGATCGGCATGCGAGTAGCGCGGCCATGTACGTGCTTTGGCGGCGATTTCAAATGCCTGCGTAAGTAGGGCGTCGCCGGCAAGGATGGCGATTCCCTCGCCGTACACTATATGGCTGGTGGGGCGGCCTCGGCGAACATCATCGTTATCCATCGAGGGCAAATCATCGTGGATGAGTGAGTAGGTGTGGATGCATTCCATGGCACATGCCAGCGGCATCGCGTCGCCGATTTTTCCACCACAGGCTTCGGCAGCAGCGAGGGTGAGGATGGGGCGGATGCGTTTGCCGCCGGCAAACAGGCTGTATCGCATCGCCTGATGGAGCTTGGCGGGTTTGGTGCGGGCGGTGGGCAGGTGTTGTCCGAGGGCGCGATCCACCTGTTTGGCTCGTTGTCGGGTGTACTTTTTGAGGTTAAATGCGTGGTTTCTGGACACGCGAGGGTTTTAAAGCCTATGGGCGTCAGCGGCAATGATCGATTTTCTGCTTGCACCCTTGGCTAAAGCCTGTAATTTCGCCTCCCTTTAATGAATACAGAACTTTGCAATGAAGCGGTGACTTTAGTGGGGAACCCAAACATCCTCATCAACCTTGTATCCGCACGCGTGCGCCAGATCAACTCCGGTTCCAGTCGGCCGCTAATCGACGATCCGTTACTCGGCTCGGCTGATATGGCGCTGACGGAGTTGGTGGAGAAGAAAATGGAATTTTCAATTCTCGATAAGGAAATGGCCACCGAAGTTAAGAAAGCCAAGAAGCGCCGTAAATGACCGGCGCTCCAGATTTTGTTGGCCGGATTCATTCCGGCCTTTTTTATGCCTGCAAAAAGAGACAACACTGACATCATCACCAACTCTAAAGCGCGTCGGGATTATGAAATCATCGAGACGCTTGAAGCGGGGTTGGTGTTGCGTGGCACGGAGGTGAAATCGCTTCGATCCGGCAAAGGTCAAATTCGCGAAGCCTTCGCTCGAGTGGATAACAATGGCCAGCTTTGGCTGATGAATTGCCACATCGACGAATACACCCACGGCAACCGGCACAACCACGAACCCACTGCCTCGCGCCGCCTCTTGCTGCATCGTCGGGAAATTGACCGGCTGCAGGGACTCACGCAAGCCAAAGGACTATCCATTTTGCCGCTTAAACTTTACTGGAAAGAAGGGTTAGTGAAAGTCCTGCTCGGCATTGGCCAAGGTAAACGCAAAACCGACAAACGCGATACCATCAAGAAACGCGAAAGCGATCGCAATCTCCGGCGGGTGACGATGCACTCGATGAAGGGTCGGTAGAAACACGGGCACAAAAAACGCGACTGTTTCCAGCCGCGTTGCAAATTTTCTGTGAGATGCGTTAAGCCTCCACTTTGGGCTTCTTCCAATTACGCTTGGGCGCTTTGGTGATGAGGCCCTTCTTGATGGCGCTGACGGCCACGCGGACGTATTTTACCGTGCCATTCTCAGTGATGATTTTCACACGCTGAATGTTTGGGATGAACCGGCGCTTGTTGACTTTCGTCACGTGGCGGCCAATGCCGCCTTTTTTTTTCGCCTTACCGCTGCGGGAAATGTTGCCACCCACGTGCGGGCGTTTTCCGGTAATTTCACAAACTCTAGCCATAATATTTCTCCCTCAGTTTCTCGTTAGGGGCGCGGAGATTACCAGTTCAAGAGGAACAGGCAAGCCCTATTTAGTGAAAAAATGGCCAAAGACCGCCGGAATCTCCCGTGACACGCAGCGCAAGCTAGTGCCTTGGGTGAGAAAATGGCGGTTCAGGGTTTCAGCGGTGTCGCTGGAATTGAGAGCCATTTCCACTTGCGTACGGTTCTGCGCAAAGCGTTCGCGGTGGGGATGGCACTCATCTTGCCAATGTGCTAACAATCATCGGCGCATGTCATCGTGCCGCCACATCCGCTGCCCATACTCTAGGCGCGCGATGTCGTCATAATTGGGGTAAGGACTCCAGACGGTTTTGGTGTTGTCGGCGGCATTGTTTTCCAAGGGGTTAGTCTAGCAAGCCCACGCGTTTTGCCCAGTCCGAATGTGCGATATCGCGGGGCTCACCTCGGCGGAGCTTTGGAGTTAAGAGGTCGACCGGACAGGGTGAGACAGCTTCGAGGAGTTTGAATTGTTTTGTGATGGCGCGGATTTCTCAGTCCTCTGGAAATTCTTTAAGGCCGGCATTGGGCATCAAGTTCACGTGCCAACCGTGTTCCTCTTCGAAGGGAGCGCCGATAAGTGCATCGTAACAGTGGCGGGCAATCTCGTCCAAGTCGGTCAAGGGGTCGATAACATACTGCCCTCGGGGAGTGGCTCGCTAATATTTCTTAAGTGTGCGTGCCAAAGCAAAGCTCCGGATCCGATGAGAATCATGCGACCGGATTGAGTGAGTTGTCCGTTCAACTCATCCAGCCAATCCGCGACTTGGTATGGGTATTTGAGTTCGCGACGGGGCATAGCTCAAAGTGTGCGTTGGGTTATGGCGGTCTTAATTTCAGCCAATGCCAGCTCCAGGGGCTTCACGCCTTGGTCGCCTTTGCCGTGGATTCGGAGGGCGACGCTGGCGGTTTCCTGTTCTTTTTTGCCGAGGATGAGCATCGTGTGAGTTTTATTCATCTCGGCATCGCGGATTTTGCCGCCGATTTTGTTGCCGGAAAAATCCGCGCCGCAGCGGATGCCGGCGGTCTTGAGTTGGTCGAGGATTTGCCCGGCGTATTCATTTTGGTGCTCGGTGATGGGTAGCACACGCACTTGTTCGGGCGCGAGCCACAACGGGAAGTTGCCGGCGAAGTGCTCGATGAGAATGCCCATAAAACGCTCGAAGCTGCCGAATGGCGCGCGGTGAATCATCACGGGCTGATGCGCGGCGTTGTCTGCCCCGATGTACTCGAGGCCGAAGCGCTCAGGCAAATTGTAATCGAGCTGCACGGTGCCGAGTTGCCATTCGCGTCCGAGGCAATCCTTCACCATAAAATCAAGCTTGGGTCCGTAGAACGCCGCTTCGCCCGTGACGGTTTCGTGTGGGATATTCATATCCGTCGCCACGCGCGCGAGCGTGGCCTCGGCGGCATCCCAGTGCGTGGGGTTGCCGGTGTACTTGTCGCTGCCCGGTTCGCGTAAACTCACTTGCACGCGGAAATCATCGAGGCCGAGGGTCTTGAGCGTTTTGAGCGTAAGCTCAACCGTGTCGCGCATCTCCGCTTCCACCTGTTCCTGCATGCAAAAAAGATGGGCATCATCCTGCGTGAGCCCGCGCACACGCGTCATGCCGCTCAGCTCGCCGCTTTGTTCGTAGCGATACACCGTTCCAAATTCCGCCAAGCGAATGGGAAGCTCGCGGTAGCTGTGTTTTTGCGCCGCATAAATCTGGATGTGATGCGGGCAATTCATCGGCTTGAGGAGGTACTCCTCGTTTTCATCCACTTGAATGGTCGGGTACTGGCTCTCTTTGTAATAGGGGAAATGCCCTGACTTTTTATAAAGCTCGATGCTGCCAATGTGCGGTGTGAACACCGGATTGTATCCGCGTTGCGTCAACTCGCCCTGCATAAAATTTTGCAACTCCGAGCGCACAATGCCGCCCTTGGGCATCCACAGCACAAGCCCTTGCCCCACCAACGGCGACAAAGTGAAAAGCCCCTGCTCGCGGCCAATCTTTCGGTGGTCGCGCTTCGCTGCCTCCTCGCGCATCTCCAGCCATTCGTTAAGCTGCGTTTTGTTTTTGAACGCCGTGCCGTAAATGCGCTGCAACTGCGGGTTCTTTTCATTGCCGCGATAATATGCCGCCGCCAGCCGCAGCAGCTTGAACGCCTTTACGTTGCCCGTGCGCGGAACGTGTGGACCAGCGCACAGATCGGTAAATTCTCCATTGCGAAAAAACGTGATCGTTTCCCCCTCCGGAATGTCATCAATGCGCTCCAGCTTGAACGGTTGCCCCTCCTTTTCGTAATGCGCTTTTGCCTCCTCCCGCGTCAATTCAGATTGCTCGAAGGTTTGGTTTTCCTTCACCACCTTTTTCATCTCCGCCTCGATTTGTTCAAAGTCATCCGGCGTAAACCGATGCTCCAGGTCGAAGTCGTAATAAAACCCCTCATCCGTCGGCGGCCCGATATCCAGCTTCGCCTCCGGCCAAATTCGCAGCACCGCCGTCGCCAGCACATGCGCGCACGAATGCCGAATGCGCGATAGTCCATCCATTGCCCGCCGTTCCTCCAGCGTCTTCCGCTCCACCTCAGTTTTAGCACCTTCCATTCGCCGCGTTGTTTAGCGCAAAAACAGGGCTGCGAAAAGAAAATTGGATTTACCGGCTGCGTTTTCGGCTGACTCCATGGTTCATTTGCGATACCCTTCGGGGATGAAGGAGTGGATTTCTGAATACATTGCGGCCGAACGCAAGGCGCTCGATAGCATCCCCGTCGAGCAAGTCGCCGCCGCCATTGAAACAGTGAAAGAGGCGCTTCAAAATGATCGGCAAATTTTTGTGTTCGGCAATGGCGGCAGCGCATCGAATTCATCGCACTTTGCCACCGATCTAGGCAAGGGCTCGTCGGATGCCGTGGGCAAACGTTTCAAAGTCGTTTCCCTCAACGACAACGTAAGCTGGATGACGGCCATCGGCAACGATTACAGCTATGACGACATCTATCGCCGCCAACTGGAAAACTACGGCGAGACGGGCGACGTGGTGCTGACGATGAGCGTGAGCGGCAACTCGCCTAACCTCATTGCTGCTTGCGAGTGGGCGAAGGAAAAGGGATTGCACGTCATCGCTCTCATCGGCGGCAAACGCGGCAAGCTCGCCGACCTCGCTGACAACTGCATCGTTATCGATGAAACCCACTACGGCCGCGCCGAGGATTGCCAAATGGGAATCGCTCATATGATTTGCTACGCCTTTATGGAAAACCCCGAGTGGGCGGAGTGATTTTTCAGGCAGCACATTATGCCTGCCACTGACGCCATTCGCAGCAAAGTTAGCGAGCTGCCGCATAAGCCGGGCATTTACTTAATGAAAGACCGGCTTGGCACGGTCATTTATGTGGGTAAAGCGCGCGACCTTCGCAAGCGTGTGAGCCAATATTTTCATCCCTCGCGCCGGATGGGTTGGGATGTAAAATTCCGCGCGCTGGTCGATGCCATTCACGATTTCGATGTGCACGCCGTCAAGGGAGAGGCTGAGGCGCTGCTGCTCGAGAGCCGCCTCATCAAACAATACAAGCCGCGCTACAACGTCAGCTTCCGTGATGACAAGCGCTACTTGATGCTCAAGGTAAACCTCAACGACCCCATCCCGCGCTTTGCCCTCACTCGGCTGAAGATTGATGATAACGCGCGCTACTTCGGCCCGTTCCCCAGCGGCAACGCCCTCAAACGCACGCTCGACCTCGCCCGCCACAGGTTCAACCTCCGCGGCTGCAAACCCTTCACCCCCGGCGAGGACGACTACAAACACTGCCTTTACGGTCACCTCGAGGTCTGCAGCGCGCCGTGTGTGGAAAAAGTCACGCGCGAGCAATACCGAATGCAGGTAGAAAACGCCTGCGATTTTCTCGACGGTCAATGCGCCGAAATGCTCGGCGAACTCGAAGCCGCCATGCACAAAGCCGCCGAGTCGCGCGACTACGAACGCGCCGCAAAGCTACGCGACCAAATCGATGCCCTCCGCGTCACTACCCGCAAAACCACCCGCTACCATCGCCTCCCCAACAAGTTGCCACTCGCCATCGACCCCGACCGAGATCTCGCTCAACTCGCCGACGAACTAGGCCTCGGCGATCCCCCCGCGCGCATTGAGGGCTTCGATATATCCAACATTAGCGGCACATTTATGGTTGCCTCGATGGTCGTCTTCCGCAACGGCCGCCCCGCCAACGCCGAGTATCGACGCTACAAAATGAAGGCCGTTAAATCACAGGACGACTTCGCTTGTATGGCGGAGGCCGTGAGCCGCCGATACACGCGCCTCAAAAAAGAAAAGCGCCCGATGCCCAATCTCATCCTCATCGACGGCGGCAAAGGCCAACTCAACGCCGCCACCGCTGAACTTGCGAAGCTCGATTTGGCCCGCATTCCCACCATTGGCTTGGCGAAAGAATTCGAAGAAATCCACCGGCCGAATGAAGCTCAGCCATTGCGATTAGGATTGGACAACGCCGCGCTGAAACTTTTACAACGCGTCCGCGATGAATCCCATCGTTTCGCCAACACCTTCAACGCCGAGCTGCGTCTAAAGAAAATTTCCGAAAGCGTGCTCGACGAATTCCCTGGCATCGGTCCCAGCCGTAAAGCGGCATTGCTAAAACATTTCGGGACCCTCCAAAGATTACGCGAAGCTACTGTGGAACAAATTACTGAGGTGTCCGGTTTTGGAGCGAAAGGTGCGCAATCTTTACGGGAGTATCTGGACGCCCGTAATGATAGGTAGGGCAGTTTCTCCGAAGCCGCCAAGGCGCGCTCGGAGAGCACGCTCTACCGTACTCGCTGCGCTCCCGAATAAACATTCATTGTCTTCCCCCGCACAAACCCCGCCAGCGTTTGCCCGCTGTCCTGCGCAAACTCCACCGCCAGCGATGAAGGTGCGGACACAGCTGCCACGATAGGAATGCGGGCCGCCAACGATTTCTGCATAATTTCAAATGAAGCGCGACCGCTCACCAACAAAATACTTTGCGATAAATCCACGCGGTCTAAAAACGCATTGCCGATCACTTTGTCCACCGCGTTGTGCCGCCCAACATCTTCGCGGCTGACGGTGAGAAATCCATCCATCGAAAACAGCCCCGCCGCGTGCAAGCCGCCGGTTTGGTCAAAAGTGGGTTGGGCCACGCGCAATTTATCCGGCAGCGACGCCAGCATTTTAGCGCTGACTTCTGATTGATTTTCCAACGGCGGAAAATTTTGCTGCACACTCTCAATGCTAGCCTTGCCGCAGAGGCCGCAGCTGGAGCTGGCAAAAAAATGGCGCGTGAGCTGGCCGAAATCCACCTCCACTTCCGGGGCCAGAAAAACGTTCATCGTGTTGCCCAGTTGCGCCGCCTCGCCTTCGCGGCAGTGGGCTATCTCGCTGACATCCCGCCGCTGATGAATGATGTTTTCCGTGATTAAAAACCCCGCCGCCAATTCCTCATCATGCCCCGGCGTGCGCATCGTGATCGCAATGCTGCGCCCGCGTACGCGGATTTCCAGCGGCTCCTCAGTGGCCACTGAGTCAGTTTCAATGGGCTGAAGGCTGTCTTCTTTCCAGCGTTGAATCTTAACTGTTTTGGATTCGCCCATTTTATGCTTCCGCCGGTTCCACGCGCACGGCGCAAACTTTTAGCTCGGCGGTTTCAGTGATGGGATCGTAGCCGGAGCCGGTGAGGATGTTCACGGGCACGTCATTGAAACTGAAACTACAGAACACCGTGCCCGGCGGCGATTGGTCGGTAGCACGCACGCGAATTTTCACCGTGCCTCGGCGGCTGGTAAGATTGGCGAAACCGCCGTCGGTGAGTTGCAATTTAACGAGGTCGTCCGGATGCACCTCGAGCGATTCTTCCGAAAGTAAATAATCGATGCCCGCCGAGCGGCCGGTTTGGGTGCGGGTGTGGTAGGCTTGCAACCGGCGACCGGTAGTGAGCCACACGGGGTAATCGTCGTCCACCACCTCGGCGGGATCGCGGTACTTGACTAGGCTGAACAGTCCCCGGCCGTTTACGAATTCTCCTTCGTGAAGTATTGGCGTTCCGGGATGGCTTTTTTCGGGCACGGGCCATTGGTACTCGGCGTTCTCGATGCGATCCCAATCTAGTCCCGCATAGATAGGCGAGAGCCCGCAGACTTCGTTGAACACATCCTTGGCCGATTCATATTCAAAACCGGGAATGCCGAGGCGCTGGGCGATTTGGGAAACAATCCACCAATCCGGCCGGGCCTCGCCTTGTGGGGGTACGGCTTGACGTAGGCGTTGTAGGCGGCGCTCTGTGTTCACGCACACGCCATCGGTTTCGCCCCAAGCGGTTGCGGGCAACACCACATCAGCGAATTCCGCGGTTTCCGTTCGGAAAATATCGATAAGCACGAGGTGGTCGAGCGACTCGAGTGCGTGTTGGCAATGGGCGCGATCGGGGTCGGACACGACGGTGTTCTCGCCATTGATAATCATCGCGTGAATGCTCTTGCCGCATTCGTTCAATGCGGTGACTTTGGTGATGCCTTTTTCCGGGTCAATTTCCCGGCCATAAAGTTTACTGAATTTCTTTTGGCAATCGGGATCATTCACTGGTTGAAAGCCCGGGTAATTGCCCGGCACCGCGCCGGAATCGCCCGCGCCTTGAATGTTGTTTTGCCCGCGCATGGGATTGATGCCCGTGCCTTCGCGTCCGAGGTTGCCGGTCATCAACGCGAGATTGCAAAGGCTCTGCACATTATCCACGCCGCAAATGTGCTCGGTGATTCCCAGCGTGTAATAAATCGCCCCGCGATCTGCGCCACCGTACAAACGCGCGGCCTGCTCGATGTCGGCGGGATTGAGCCCGGTAATTCCGGCGGCCCATTCGGGGGTGAACGGTTTCAGGTGATCAAGAAATTCATCGGCGCCTTTCGTGCGGTCGGCGATGAAAGAGTTGTCGGTCAAGCCGTCGCGGGCAATCACGTGCGCCATGCCGAGGAGCAACGCCACATCCGAGCCCACACGGAGCGGCAGGTAAAGATGCGCCAAACCCGCGAGCGGGATTTTGCGGGGATCGGCGACAATCATTTTTGCGCCGCGCTGGAGCGCCTGTTTGATACGCGTGGCGGCAACGGGATGGCACTCGGTCATATTGGTGCCGATGCAGAAAAACACATCCGGCTTGTCCATGTCCGCAAGGGGATTGGACATAGCTCCGCGACCGATGGTGGCCGCCAGACCGGCGACCGTGGGGGCGTGTCAAGCACGGCTACAATTATCGATTTGATTTGTGCCGAACCCCGCCCGAATAAACTTCTGCATCGTGTAAGCCGCCTCGTTCGGTGCGCGTCCAGAAGCGACGCCGTAAACCGCATGGCGGCCGTGTTCCTCGAGCACTTTGCGGAACCCCTCGGCGGCGCGGTCCAGCGCGGTGTTCCAATCTACTTCGTGGAGTTCGCCATCCTCGCCGCGAACGAGTGGTTTGGTGAGGCGATCGTCGTGTTGCACGAAGTCGAATGCGAATTGGCCTTTGATGCACAACGCGCCTTCGTTGGCGGGGCCGTCCATCGCCGGTTGGATTCCAACCAACTTGTCTTCTTTGGAAAGTAAATCCACTTGGCAACCGACGCCGCAGTATGGGCACACCGAGCGCGTTTTTTCCAACTTGCCCGGCAGCGATTCCGCGCGCATCGCCTTGCGGTCACCGAGCGCGCCCGTGGGGCAGGTTTGCACGCATTGGCCGCAAAACGTGCAGGCGCTGTCCTTGAGGCGATTGTTAAATTCAGCGGTGATTTGGGTTTCAAACCCGCGGTTCATCATCGTGATGGCGTGGTCGCCTTCTTGTTCAGCACACACGCGCACGCAGCGGTAGCAGGAAATGCAGTGATCGTAATCGCGCAGAATAAACGGATTATCATCGTCGTTCGACGTGCCCGAATGTTGCCCTTGAAAACGCCCCGGCTGCACGTCGTGTTGCGCGAGAAGCTGATTCAATTCCTGTGAGGCAAACCCGCGCAACGGGTCGATGGTGGCATCCGGGTTTTCCGAAGCCACCAATTCAAGCAAGGTGCGACGGTGTTTCTCAATGGCCTCGGTGGAGGTATGCACTACCATGCCGGCCTCGGCGGGGGTCGTGCAGGAGGCGACGGGATTGCGAGCGCCTTCCAATTGCACGACGCACAAACGACACGCGCCGAAGGCTTCGAGGCGCTCGTCATAGCACAACGTGGGCACCTCGCGACCGGCGCGTTGGGCGATTTCGTAAATCGTCTCGCCTTCGCGGAATGACACTTCGGTGCCATCGAGCGTTAGCGTGTGCGTTTGTACTTCGGCGGTCGCGTTCATTTCGGGAATTGTCGTTATTGGGCAACTGATTGCAAGTGCGCGGCGACTTGTTCGGGAAAATATTTTTGCAAACTACGCGTGATATTCGGCGCGGCCATACCGAGACCGCAAGCGCTGGTAGCCATCATCGTGTCGCCGATGTCATCCACTTCGTTATGCCATTCAGTTTCCGTGACCGGGACGGCGCTTCCGTTGAGGCGTTCGGTCAGTCGGTGGGTACCGATGCGGCACGGGAAACATTTGCCGCAGGATTCCTCTGCGAAAAACGCCATCGCGTTGTGGGCCACATCGACCATGTTGCGCCGGTCATCAAAAACCATAATGCCCGCCGCGCCGAGAAACGCGCCTTTGGAACGGATGGAAGGTTCGTCCAGCGTGACTTCATCAAGATCGCTGCCGCCGAGAAAACCGCCGGACAATCCGGCCATACTCACGGCTTGAATGGATTGTCCCGCGAGCGGGCCGCCGGCCCAATCGTGTATTAGCGTTTTCAGTGGTAGACCAAAAGGCACCTCATAATTTCCGGGCCGTTGAATGTCGCCGGAAAGGCTGACCGCTTTGGTGCCCGCGTACTCGCCGAGGCCGAGCGATTGGTACCAATCCGCGCCGTGGTTTACGATTGGCGGCGCAGCGGAAAATGTTTCCACGTTGTTGACCACCGTGGGCAAATCCTCGAATCCGTGGGTGACGGGGAAGGGCGGGCGATTACGCGGGAAGGGGTGCTTGCCTTCAAGACTGTTAAGCAACGAGCCTTCCTCCCCGCAAATATACGCGCCCGCGCCGCGCCGAATATAAATTTCAAAATCAAATCCCGCTTTGCCGCCGATGTTTTGGCCGAGCAATCCGGCGGTTTTTGCTTCCGTAATGGCGCGTTCAAGGGTGCCCATCGTGTCGGGATATTCGTAGCGCAAGTAGATGAACCCGCGTGTTGCGCCAGTGGCGTACGCGGCTAGGATCATCCCCTCCAGCGTGGCGTGCGGGTCGTAGTCCAGCAATGCGCGATCCTTGAAGCAGCCTGGTTCACCTTCGTCTGCGTTGCACACGATGGTCTTTGGATTGCCTTTTGCTTGCGCGACCATCTCCCATTTTTTACCGGTGGGAAATCCAGCGCCGCCACGGCCGGCGAGTTTGCTTTCGGTGATGAGTGCCACTAAAGCTTCCGGCGAATCGGTCAATGCTTTTTCGAGTGCTTCGTAACCGCCGGTTGTCCGATAGCCTTCCAACGTGGCTCGGCCCTTCTCGCGGATGTGCGCGAACACGCATTCTTCAATCCCGCCGGGATTGGGAGGCGGCAACGGTGAAGGCAACGGCTTCAAATCATGCGCGTCGCTGCCGATGAGCACTTCGTTTCCTTTGAGCACCGGCACGGGGCCATCGCAGCGGCCGGCGCAAGGCATGGGTTTGGCGTTTAACGCTTCCAGTAAATTTTGTGTCCCGCGAAAGCGGCACACCGGCCCATCACACACACGTGGTTTGTTCCACCCGTTTTCTTCACGGGAAAAGTGATGGTAAAAAGTAACCGTGCCAAACAACTCGGCCAGAGGGATTTTAAGGTCTTTGGAAATACAGCGCAACGAATCTTCACTCAACCATCCGTCGCGATCTTGAAAGGCATGGAGCAAAGGCAGCAACGGGGCGGGCTCATCGCGCCATTGCTGGATGAGTTCCGTATTGGTCGGTTGGCTCACGGCTTTTTCGCGGTGGGCTTGGGTTTCAGCAATTCCAGCGCTTTTTCCAGCTGAGGGTCTTTGCCGGCAACCCATTCATCGGGTGTTATCCACACGCGGACGTCCGGTTTTTCACCGTTATTTTCCATGTTGGAGCCGTCCATACGATACACAGCTTTGCCAGGGATGCGGGCTTTGAATCCGCCGGGTAGTGAGAATCCGGAAGTCCAAATGACATAACCCGGGGTGGCGATGCCCACAATTTTTTCCGTGAGGCCGCGTTGGCGCATGGCGTACGGGAACATTTCGCCGTTGGAATAGCTGTGTTCGTTCATGAGGATGATGACGCGCTTGTTCCAGGCGCGAGCGGGTGCGATTTCAGGGGCTTGATCGCGCGATTGATAGATGCCGTGCGGCTTACGTTCGAGCCAGTCGATGAGGGTGTCAGAAATATTGCCGCCGCGATTGTTGCGAACGTCAAAAATCATGGCGTCTTTGCCGAGGATGTATTCGTAGGCTTCGCGTTCAAACCGGGTTTTATCCGTGGAACTCATCGCGGCGATGTGTAGGTAACCAATCTTGCCAATGCTGGCGGCTTCCACTTTGCGGCGGGTAGCCGTCACACGGTTTTTATAGGTTAAATCAGTCCACTGAGTTTGCGACATCAATTGGTAGCGCACTTTGCGCGCGCCGGTTTTTTGCGGCTTGTCGTTTACTAAAAACTCGACGATACGATCCTTCCTTGCATTTAGAAGGCTGTACAGGCGTTCATTGGCGTCCACCATGGAGCCGTCGATTGAAATGACAAATTCAGCAGTTTTTATGCTAGTCTTTTCAAACGATCCTGGCGCGCCCTTCGGGACTGTTTTGACCTTTAGCCCTAAACCGCGGTGGGAGTGATCAATGGTGAACCCAAGATGCGGAGTGCTGGGTTTAGCCGTTTCTGGAGGCGCGCTGACTTCTGTGTGGGATGATTCCAATTCGCCGACCATCATTTGCAGTAGCGTGGAAAACTCCATCGGTGTGTCCACGCTTTGCATGCGTTTGAGATATTTGGTGCGCAGCGCATCCCAGTCACGACCGTGAAAGTTGGCATCATAAAATCGATGATGAAACGTTTTCCAAAACGCATTGAACGCCGCCATGCGTTCGGCATTTATATCGTGCATCCAGTCGGCTTTGAAGGTGACTTTTGATTCCGGCCCGCCGTCAATTTTTCCGACATACATTTCGCCGCTCTTCATAAAGGTGGTCTTGCGGCCATCCTTCATTACCCGAAAGGCGACGCGCCCTCCGCCGGTGGTGATTTTCTTGGTTTCACGGCCATCATACGACACGCGGTAAATGTCACCTCGTGCCAAAAAATATAATTTCCCGTCATCAGTAGCGGTTAGGTCAGAGCTCGGATTTTGAGAGGACATCTTTGTGATGCGCCGGTGGATGCCGTCAAAATCGATTTCAATTTTTACAGGTTTGGATGGTTTTTCAAATTTCATGTCGACATCTGAAATCCGAAAAGCATCCGGTTTCAATGCAAGCCGGTAGAGTCCTTCCCCGTCACGATCGCTTTGAAAGTATAAATATTTTCCGTCTTTCGACCAAGTGGGATCGCTGTGAAACGCATTGAGGCGGGTGACATTGACCGATTTGCCGCCGTCAGCGGGAACAACCCAAATGTTGTATGAACTGCTGCCGGTGCGGGTGGTGTACGCAATCCACTGGTTGTCCGGTGACCATTCATATTCTACGCCGCCGCGGCCGCGGACGTGAGTGCCCGGGAGCTTGACGATGGTTTTGAGTTTTTCATCTGCGAGTGTTAGGCGCTGCAGTCCGCCTTCGGGGCCGGCCATCCAAAAGAAAAGATGCTTGCCGTCGGGGGCAAGTCGTAGCCGAACCACATCCTCGTTTCGGTTCCACAAGGGGCGCAATTTTTGGGTTTCTAAATTGAGTTCATAAATGCGTGTGTTGTTTTCGCGGTCGGAGGTGAAGTAGATTTTTTTGCTGTCTTTGCCCCACGAAAAATCAGAGTCATCACCCGGCCAGTGCGTGAGTCGGCGGGCTTGTTCTGCAGTGCCGCGAGCGACCCCGGTGGGCTTGGCGATGGGAATTTGCCAAATGTCACCTTTGAGGCCAAAAATCATGCTCTTGCCGTCCGGCGCGGGTTCAGCTTCGGTGACGCCGTCTTTAAGGGTTTCGCGCCGCCGCGGGCTTTGCTTGTGGTCAGTGAGGGCAATTAATGAAATTGGCCTGGCATCGGTCTGGCCTTTTTTAAGCAGCCAAATTTGGTGACCGTATTCAAATGCAACGTCTCCGGTGCTCGTGGATACCGATGGGTAACGGACGCTGTCGCCGGTGAAGTGAGTGAGTTGTGTGGCTTTGCCTTTTGCATCAACCGTCCAAAGATTCGGTGTGCGTTTATCGTTGTCCGTAAATTTACCAAGTTTTTCATTGAGCTTTGGCGCAGAGGGCGTGACTTCGCCGGTGGTCACGGTGAGGAGTCGTCCGTCCGGGAGGAATTGCGTGAACAAATGTTGATGGCCATTTCCGCGAATTTTTTTACGCTCTTTGGTGGCAAGGTTTAGCATCCAAATTTCTGCTGCGGCGGAACCCGTGTAGCGGCCGCGATACCATGGCATGCCGTAGCGGCCGTAAACCATCGATTTGCCGTCGGGCGACCATCGCGGGTAACGCATCGTGGCGTAATCTTCGCAGAGCAGTCCCGTGCGAAAAGTGGAGACGTCCACGGTGTAGAGTCCGTATCTCATGCCATCACGCCGGGCGGTGAAGCAAATGCGACTGCTGTCGCTGTTCCAACCGAAGGGCAGCTCGTGGCCGCTGTGCCAAGTCAGTTGCCGTGCGGTGCCCCCGAGCGAGGGAATCACAAACACGTCCCATTGCCCGTGACGACGGCTGCCGAATGCAATCCAGTTTCCATCGGGGGAGAATACGGGATAGGCGTCGAGCGCGACATGGGAGGTGACAGGGATCGCTCTTCCGCCGGTGGAGTTTGAAATCCAAATATCGCCGCGATACACAAAAGCCAATCGCTTGCCGTCCGGGCTCAAGGCCGGATGTCGGGCGCCGGAAATGGGTTTTGGATTGGGCGGCGGCAATTGCGCGCTGGACGTTGCGGCGGTGGTGATCAGTGTGATCGCCAAAAGGAAAAATGGAGTCTTCATTCGGTCGGGGGTTTTTACAGTAAAACCGGCAGCGGGGCAATGCGGATTAGGCGGGGTCTGGATCGTGATGCCATTTCTGTAATTCAACGATGTTGCCTTCCGGATCGGTCATGTAAAGCAACGTGAGGCGACCTGCGCCAGGGATGTCGAGGGTGACGAGTTCGCCGTAATCCTCTCCTCCCAATGATTTGATTTGTGCGCGCGTGGCGTCCACATCATCCACTTCAAAGGCGAGGTGCGCAAGCCCGGGACGGTTGAGGGGTTTCGGATAATTTTCGCCATTTTCGGCGAAGGTAAAAATTTCGATGGTGGGGCCATTTTCGCCGTGCCCGGGCACCCGCAAATGCCGCCCCTGGACACGGGCTCCCGGCATGCCGGAGAGGGCATCAATATGCGGCCCGTGATGATCGCGTTCGCTGCTCCACGGCTCACAGTCGAACGCCGTTTCATAAAAATGACAGAGCATGCGCCAGTCATCGGCGATGATGTTTACGTGAGCATACCGTGTGGCCATGGGTGAGCTTAATTATTTGCCGTGATAAACACAACGCGCATTGCAGGTTTCCGCTACTTCGATGCCGGTGAGTAACGGCAATCGCGGTTTGAGTTGATCCCAAATCCACACGGCGATGTTTTCGCTGGTTGGGTTTTCAAGGCCAGTGATTTCATTGAGATGAAAATGGTCGAGCTGTTTCCAGATTGGATCGAATGCTCCGCTGATGTCAGCGTAGTCCATCACCCAACCGAGTTTGGGATCGCATTCGCCGGTGACAATTACTTCCACCTTAAAACTGTGCCCATGCAGTCGGGCGCATTTGTGTTCCGGCGGGAGGTTGGGCAGCGAGTGGGCTGCTTCGAACTGAAACGTTTTTCGTAATTCCATTTTCATTAAATTGTTTTTGATTACATTTCCCAATCCGTCCACGTGACTAAATCGCCCAATGTGGGCCGACCATCATGACGCCAGCCAATGGGTGGGTTTTGCATTTGTCCGATCGGGCAAACGCGAGTCACGCCCCAGTGAGCGAGTTTGATCACGATTTCCTCTGCTTCGTTTTTGGGTGCGGCGAGGCCGACCGTGGAAGCCTGCCCGCGAACCATCTCGGCCGCGCGGAGGGTTGCGTCAATATCCGATGTGCTTTTCACGTGAATGAAACGATTCATACACGATGCTGAAAATTGAGGTTCCTCTTCGAAGACTACCGTCCATGCCGTGGTATCTTCACTTTTCCATTGGCGCACATCGCCGGTGTGGGCTTCGCGGATTTCATAACAGGAGCGTCGATGGGCAATGTCACCCGCTTCGGCCTCGCTGATTGCACCGCGCGGTTCGGTTTGCTCCAGCTCACAAATTGCCTCGGATAACATTTCGGCAAACTGTTCCGGCCGTACTGCCCCGTCGCGTTCCACGTAAAAAACGTGCGGCGACAGGCAGCCGAGCTGGTTCCACGCCGCCACATCTCGCGCCGCATTGACCGCCAGTTCGCGGGCCATGGCGCGCGAAAGGCAATGCTTGTGAATGTATCCGAAGCTAACACGATGGCCGTGGCTGAGAAATCGTTTTCCATTGGGGAGTCGCGCGCGGATGGCCTCAAGTGTTTCATCACGGCCCACCGCCATCACGCAATCGGCCTCATCAAAGAGCGCCTTCTCCAATGGGTTATCTCCACCGGGCCAACGTGCGAGCTCAAGGCATGAACCGAGCTTGGCGTGGGTGTGATAAATCGAATGTGCAAATAGGCGCGGGATAAAGCCGGCATTTTCCGCGCACTTTACAAATTGTGCCGAGCCGACCAGTAGTCCGTGAATCAGGCTCATTAGAGTGGGGCAGGGGAGGTTGCCGGCGGTGATGTGGCCGATGAGCTCCGGGCCGCGGGCAAAGGCGGATCGATTTTCAGAGCGTTCTTCGGGTGTGCTCAGGGGAGCATCTAGGCGCCGCGGATCGCCGAGTTCCTGTGTTACAAGATTGTGTAAATTGTCTTCGGTAATGCGCGCGAAAAATTCATCCAATCCGCGGGCTAAGCTCTCGGGAGAAAAGCTGGTTGATTGTTGCCCGGCTTTCAGAGCCATTGTGCGGAAGGGGTAAAGTGCGTCTTGCCAGTTTTCCGCTAACTGAGCAAGCAACGTGATGGTGTGCTCAGTAGGGAAGTCACGCAGATATTGGGCTCGATTACGTTTGAGTTGTCGGCACGCTTCGGTGATCAACTGCGGCGAAAGGCGCGCCTCCGGTTGGGTGTCGATGATGAAATAGTTTGGCAGGTCCATCGGGTTAATTTTCTGCCAACGCCAGCGAACAACCGCGTGGATCGGATTGGGTTGCACGCCCAACGAGTTCAAATCCCTCGCCGCGCCGCACTGCCAAGTCGCCGGTCTGGATGGCTAATACGGAGCGGACGTTGGCTAAGTCAAAAACCTGCAGCAACCCGGTATCACCATCATTCACCTCGGATCCCGTTTCACTGGAAATCACACGAGAGCGAGCCCACGCGGGGAAGGTGAAGGTGGCGGTGGTTTGTTGTCCCGCAATACGATCATAAGCTTGGGAGCTTAGTTCGCACATTCCGTATTCGCATACGATGTTATTGCGGGCTACGCCGAGGTTGTTGGAAATCAGTTCGTGTAATTTTGTTTTAGATAATTCCCGCGAGCGGCCTTTGTATCCGCCCGTTTCCATCACGCGCGAACTTGTGGGCAATGCAATGGGCGCATCCAATTGATCCAGCCAATGCACAAATGAGAATGCCGGGCCCATGATCAGTAGTGGGGTTTGGGTTTGAATAGCCTTTGAGCAGGTGCGATGGATTATATCGTGATCGATGGACCACCCGGTGTCCGTGATGCATCCGCCGAAGACTACGCTCGGGTGCGCCGTGGCTGCCATGTGGGAAAGCGATGAATGCGGCGCCTCATTTGGCGGAGGGGTGAGTGCCAGGATTTTGCAGTGGTTTGGCTGTAAATTTTTTTCAATCCCCGTTCGCAATGATGTTTCATAAACGGCCAACGATGATGCGTTGTGCCAATGGCGGCTATAGGTTGCACCGGTTGTGCCGCTTGAATGAAACGCCGTTGTGCGTGCTTCGGGCGAAAGGCTGGTAATTTCTAAATCCCGAAACGCAGTGGTCGGCACGGTCGGGATGTCTCGCCAATGGATGGCGGTAACGGAATGTGTTTGGCAGAGGTCGCGATAGGCCGGCACGTTCTCTTTTTGGAGTGAAAACAACGCCAGCGCCAATTGATTAAAATCGCCTTCGCCACCGCGAATCATCTGCATCACCGCATCGGTGGCTTCATTGAATGTTGAAAATTTCATTGCGGTTTTGCTTTACCCGTTCACCCCGTAGTCGGCTGGTTTTCCGCAACAGCCGGACGGGATCTTTACCTTACTTGGACGGTCTTTGCCAAGGCACTTGACCGGCGCGTTGAAAATGTTTCCGGAGTGTGTTTTTAAGTTCGTTATATATTTGAGGCTTGGTGGCGGCTAAATTATTTTTCTCCAGTGGATCAGTGGCAAGATTGTAGAGCTGAAGAGGTTCGTCGGGGCGGTTGTGGACAAGTTTCCAATCTCCCCTTCGCAAGGCATGATAATCC
>CAUZWB010000007.1:0-18434 GCA_963583525.1 Verrucomicrobiia bacterium
GTCGGCAGCAAACACATGATTGGCCAAAATCGCGCAGTTATCGGCGACGAATAATTTTTTGAAAAACCCTATCAACAACAGACGCAGGCCAATATGTAAATGGCTGATATCCCACTTTGCCGGTGCGATCAATTGCGGAAGCAGCTTAGTGCTGCGCTCAATGGGGCCGGCGATCAATTGCGGGAAAAATGCCAAGTAAGTCGCGAAGGTAATGAAGCAATCGGTGGGCTCGATTTTCTTGTTTTTGATATCAACGATATAACTGATGGCTTGAAATGTGTAAAATGAGATGCCCACCGGCAAAATGATGTGGGTGAGGGTCCAGCTGGAGGACAATCCGAATTGCTCCACTAAGCTCCCAACCGATTCGGCAAAGAAATTGAAATACTTAAAGAAACCCAGCAACCCCAAATTGATTCCGAGTGCCAGCCACAAAAACCCCTTCCGGCGGCCTTGATCGGATGGCATTTCCCCAATCAATTGATTGGCCCCAAGCATCACGGGAAGAAACGAAAATGCGGCAATGA
Source organism: Verrucomicrobiia bacterium (assembly GCA_963583525.1). Lineage (GTDB taxonomy): Bacteria > Verrucomicrobiota > Verrucomicrobiia > Limisphaerales > UBA1100 > JACNJL01. Next base: position 528 of record CAUZWB010000007.1, read on the forward strand.
GGACTTCGTTGGAAACCGTTTTCCCTTGGATTTCAAAAACCGAGCATAGTGCTAGCCACACCCCGGGCAGCAGGGCAAGCGCGGTTATTTTCCCTGGCGATTTCTGTTTGTTGGCAATCCCCAGACCACACAAATAGTAGGTAGTGCTCGAAGCCAGCAGCAACGCTACAAAACGTACATCCCATGCCATATAAAAAAGATAGCTGGCCGCAAACAAAAGCCGAATGCGCCATGGCCGCGGGGAAATCCAAAACAAAATGAAGGCAGCAAGAAGAAGGCAGCCATATTGAAATGAAACGAAATTCATTCGACGGGCGTAGAAGGCCCCTCCGACATCAGGGAGTCAAGATTTTGTTAATCTAATCGTGACCGCCACCACACTCCAAATTTCTTCCGGTTTTTCTTGTGTAGTGCTTCCGTCGCAGGCATAGTCCTCGGCTCTCCGGAGGGGAAATCATGGAATTAATCCGTAACATTGCAATTATTGCGCACGTGGATCATGGGAAGACCACGTTGGTGGATTGTTTTCTCAAGCAAACGGGCACGTTTCGCGCGAATCAGGCGATTGCTCAGGAGGAGCGGATCATGGATTCGATGGATCTCGAGCGCGAGAAGGGCATCACGATTAAGGCGAAGAACGCGGCGTTTGAGTATCGCGGGCATCACGTGAATATCGTGGACACGCCGGGCCACGCGGATTTTGGCGGCGAAGTGGAACGGTCGTTGAGCATGATCGATGGCGTGTTGCTGCTGGTGGATGCGAAGGACGGACCGCAAGCGCAGACGCGGTTTGTGCTGCGCAAGGCGTTGGAGGCGGGCGCGCAGCCGATTGTGGTGATCAATAAAATCGACCGCGATCACGCGCGGCCGGAATGGGTTTTGGATCAGGTGTTTGAATTGTTCATTGCGTTGGGCGCCACTGATGGGCAGTTGGATTTTCCGTATATTTACGCCAGCGCGAAGGATGGCTACGCGACGACGGACCACACAAAGCTCGGCGGCGATATGACGCCGTTGTTTGATATGATTCTCGAACGTGTGCCCGCGCCACACAGTGACGATGGCGAGGGCTATCGCATCGCGGTCGCCAATGTGAGCTACTCGGATTATCTCGGCCGGTTTGGGTTTGGCAAAATTCGCACGGGCACCATTCGCATGGGCGATCCGCTTTTCGGTTTGCGAGGCGATGCGGAGCCGGTGTCCGGCAAGGTGACGGCGCTGTTTCATTTTGAGGGGCTGAAGCAAATCCAAATCGAGGAAGCCCACGCGGGCGACATCGTGGGTGTGGCGGGCTTGCCGGATATTCTCATCGGCGAAACGCTCGTGGACAGCCTTGACCGTCCGCCGTTGCCGTTCCGGCCCATCGACCCGCCGACCATCAAGATGGCCTTCGCGGTGAATGACGGCCCGCTCGCGGGATTGGACGGCAAGAAAGTCACCGCCCGCAGCATTTGGGAACGCCTCGAGCGCGAAGGCCGCGCGAATGTTTCGCTGCAAGTTTCGCAGACGGATAACAGCAAAATTTTCCACGTCACCGGCCGGGGCGGAATGCAGATTGCCGTGCTTGTCGAGCAAATGCGGCGCGAAGGGTACGAGGTGCTTGTGAGCCGTCCCGAGGTGCTGAAACATCAAGACGAAAACGGCAAGTGGCTTGAGCCGATTGAAAAAGTTTTTCTCGAGGTACCGCAGGACGCCGTGGGCGACGTGATGGAAGCGCTCGCCATGCGCAAGGGCAACGTCACCGATATGTCCCCCGCCGGCGACCGCATGACGCTCGAGGCGCTCGTGCCCACGCGCGGGCTCATCGGCTTTGAGGTCGAGCTGCTCAACTTCACGCGCGGCGAAGGCATCATGAGCCATCTCTTTCACGAGTACGCGCCCGACACCGGCGACATCCCCGCGCGCCGCACCGGCGCACTCGTCAGCATGGAAGACGGCACCGTGACCGCCTACGCGCTGGACACCCTCCAAAGCCGCGGCCGCATGCTCGTTGTCCCCGGCGACAAAGTTTACAAGGGAATGATCGTCGGCGAAAACGCTCGTGACAACGACTTGCCCGTGAACCCCATCCGCCCTAAGCATCTCAACAACTTCCGCTCCCAAGGCGATGGCAAAGGGATTATTTTAAATGCCCCGATGACCCTCAGCCTCGAGCGCTCGCTCGAATACATCGCCCCCGACGAATACGTCGAAGCCACCCCGAACACCCTCCGTCTCCGCAAAAAAATCCTCAACGAACACGACCGAAAACGCTCCGAGAAACAACGCTCGCTGCAAGTGGCTTGAGCGTGTGATTCACAACCGTACCCGCCAGTAACCCGGCTCGCGGCGCAAATGCATCACGGCGACAATTTCGATTTCAGATTCGCCCACGCAATACAAAAGTGCAAACGGAAATCGAGTAATACGGAACTCCCGAACGCTCCCCTCTACTACCCGATGCAATTCCGGTTGGGCTTGAACACGCTTGAGGGCAAGAGCAACTTCGCCAGCGAATTCTCTCGCAAGCCAGACTCTTTATTTTCGTACCAATCACCAGCCGCCAACACCTCGGCGCGGGCTTCGGCGTGGAAACGAATTGGTTTCATCCCGCCTCGCCCCGCAGCTCGGCGAGTACTTGCTCGGCAGGGTAAGTTTCCGCACCGGCGTCCAGTTCAGCACAACGCCGTTGCACCTCCGTCCGCCATACATCAGAAAGCGGTGCATCGGCCGACAAAGTCTCGAGTAGTTTTTCTGTTAGAAAAACCCGCGAAGCCTCCGGCAGGGCGAGGGCTTCCTCTGCAATGTCACTGATGTTGCGTGCCATAGCTCTAAACCAACCGCAAAACTCGGTGCTCGCAAGCGTTTTAGAGTTGAACACTCCCGCTGGGTTGTTACCTTGGCCTCCGTTTCCACGTGTTTAATCTATCCAACTAATTATGAGCCAATCCCCCAAACTTCACAATGCCATGTGGCCCGGACTTGTCGGTAAAGGCGACGACGAAGGCCAGGAACCGCCGATCAGCCTCGAGCATATGCTCGATCTCACCGCCGCCGCCGAGGTGGATGGCCAGAAATTTGATGGCATCGATTACTTTCTTTTTCTGCCGCACACCAATCCCGAGGCTACCGATGATGAACTAAAAGGCATTGCGGACCTCATCGTCAGCAAAGGCTTCGACATCGGCTCGCTGGTCGCGCCCATTTGGCCGGGAACCGTGGGCGACTCGGCGATGGGCACGGCCGAGCAACGCGGCAAGTTTCTTGATGCAGTGAAGATGGCCTGTCGTATTGCGAAAATTTTCAACGAACACGGCGCACGCAAGTACGGCGTCATCCGCATCGATTCGGCCGAATTTGGCGTAGAAAAATGGGGCGAAGATTCCGCCGCCAACACCGCCCAAATCGTGGAGACCTTCAAGGAAGCCGCGACCATCGCCGCCGGCCACGGCGAACGCCTCGCCGCCGAAGGCGAAATTTGCTGGGCCGGAATGCACAGCTGGAAGGACATGCTCGACGTGCTTGAAGGCGTCGGCATGCCCGAGGCCCTCGGCTTCCAAGCCGACCTCGCGCACACCTATCTTTACACCCTCGGCTACAACGCGCCCGAGCACGCGCTGTTGCAGGAAGGCTACAGCGACGAGGAATTCTGGGCCGCTTACGAGCAGATGACCGACAAGCTCCGCCCGTGGACCATCGACTTCCATGTCGCCCAAAACGACGGCGAAGTGCACGGCGCCGGCGACCACGACAAGACCGGCAAACATTGCCCCGCCGATGACCCGAACGGCAAACTCGACATCACAAAATGCTCCGGATACTGGTTCAAAGACGCCGCCGACCGAGGCATCAAACACATCTGCTGGGACGGCTGCATGTTCCCCAACGCCACACTCGAAAATCCCGAAACGTGGAACACAATCCTCAAGGCCATGATCGACGTCCGCGACGCCCACGGCTGGGAATAATCTTTTGAAATAATGAGCGAAAAAAAATCCCTCAACATCGGGCTCGTCGGCTACGGCTTTATGGGCCGCACTCACTCGAATGGTTACAAACGCGTCAGCGATTTCTTTCCGGACCTCGGCCATCGGCCGGTGCTTAAGGCCGTGTGTGGTCGTACGGAAGATCGCACCAAAGCCTTCGCCGAACAGTGGGGCTACGAAAGTTTTGAAACCGATTGGCGCGAGTTGATCAAGCGCGATGACATTGACGCCATCGACATTTGCACGCCCAACGACCAACACGCCGAGGTGGCCATCGCCGCCGCCGAGGCGGGCAAGATGGTGCTTTGCGAAAAACCGCTGGCCCGCACCGCCGACGAAAGTTTGCCGATGGTCGATGCTGTGGAAAAAGCCGGCGTGCCGAATACGGTTTGGTATAATTACCGCCGCGTACCCGCCATCACACTCGCCAAACAAATCATCGACTCCGGCAAGCTCGGCCAAATCTTCCATTACCGCGCCAACTTTTTGCAAGACTGGACCATCAGCGCCGACCTCCCCCAAGGCGGTGAAGGCTTGTGGCGACTGGACGCCGCGGCCGCCGGCAGTGGCGTCACCGGCGATTTGCTCGCCCACTGCATCGACACCGCCATTTGGCTCAACGGCAGCATCGCCGACGTGTCCGCCGTCACCGAAACGTTTATCAAAGAACGCGTCCACACCGCCACCGGCGAGAAACAAAAAGTCACCATCGACGACGCCTGTCTTTTCCACTGCCACTTTAAGAACGGCTCGCTCGGCCTCTTTGAATCCACCCGCTACGCGCGCGGCCACAAAGCGCTTTACACGTTTGAAATCAACGGCGCAGACGCCTCCATCCGCTGGGATTTGCACGACCTCAACCGCCTCGAATTTTTTGACCATAGCGACGACCCCAACACGCGCGGTTGGCGCAGCGTCCACATCACCGACGGCGACATGCCCTACATGGACAAGTGGTGGGTCCCCGGCCTCTGCATTGGTTACGAGCACACCTTCGTTCATCACGTCGCCGACTTCCTCGCCAGCCTCGACAGCGGTACCCCGTGCAATCCGACCTTCCGCGACGCCCTCGAAACCGCCCACGTCTGCGACGCCGTCCTCGCTTCCGCGAAGGACCGCGCGTGGAAAGACGTGTAGGCAAACCCAATCCCGATCCGCGCCCGCAAATGCCGGAGCGGGTTTTTGTTGCTGTGCATCCAATCGGTTGAACGAGCAAGTCCATCGCCGCGTCAAATCAAATATAGGCTTTTGAAATGAAACCAATTAATATTTCTGCCTCCGTTTTAATGTCTCTGTTTTGGATGATCTCCTCCGCTTCGAGCGCCAAGCCGCACAACAAGCCGGTGTTTGTTTATGTGTACGACTCAATATGAGGACGCTTTTGCCGGGCCTTGGAAAAGGATCCGGCGGCGGACCTTGTGTTCGCGAAGCTGGCACGGAAATTTGTGATTCTGCATTTCGATACCAGCAATGGCCGCGCACCGCACGTGGATCGGCTGAAGGTGAAACGTAATCAAACCTACGCCCTCGTGCTGCGGCCTGACGGCACGGAAATCGACCGCATCGAAAAGCCCGTCGAGCTCAAGCCCGTGGTTGCGCTCATGAAAAACGTGTTGAAACAACAGAGGTCAAAACCAGAATCAATCGACAATCCATCAACCGTCTATGACAAGAAAACCCCGCAATCGCTGGGTTTTTGAAAAAATGTGTTGAATTCACCCCACCCATTGTGGCGTCTTATCCCTCCCACATTTGATTTAGGGAAAACCAAACTAATACACGAATATAAAACCATGCTGAAACACGTTTTCACCAAAACATTGACCGTGGCGGCCTTTTTGATAGGCTTCGCCGTAACCACCCAAGCCGCGCCCGCACAAAAAATGTGCCCGCTGATGATCGAAGACGAAATCGATGAAGACGAATTCGTCATCTACAAAAACGTCAAAGTCTACACCTGCTGCGGCACCTGCAAAAAACTGTGGAAGCAGAACCCGGATTACTATGCTGTGGTCAGCGTTGAGCAAGCCCCGCAACTCAAAGCGGTCGCCTCGAAGACTATCAAGCCATTGGCGCAGCAATTCTGCCCCGTGTACAGCGACACCCGCGTGCATCCCAAGGGCCCGTCCATGGAATACAAAGGTAAAAAAATCTACTTCTCCAAGGAACGCGCCCTAACCCGCTTCAAGTCCAACCCCACGAAGTACGAGAAAAATCTCAAGTAGGATTCTCTCAACCCATTTGCAAGCCCCCGCTCGCGGGGGCTTTTTTTATGCCCGAGAAACCATGAGACTGCCATTGTCCTATCAGCTTTGATAGACTCCTTTCATCGGCTGCGTTTCAGGAAACAGTTTGCGCGAACGGATTTTAATAATTAAAATAATAACTTTCACATGTCAGGCATTCAAATCCACGCAAGCAACGACCTCGAGCGACTGGCCACACAACTGGCTGGGCTGCTGCAGAGCCATCGGTCCGTGGATCCGTTTGAGCCACAAATGGTGGTGGTTCCCAGCTTGGGGATGCGACATTGGCTCACACGGTGGCTGGCGGAAACCGAGGGGATCTGCGCGAACATTGAGTTAATTTTCCCGGCGGATTTTATTGAGCAATGCGTGGCGAACGGCAAAAAAGTGGCGGGGTACGAATCGGAGACACTGGCTTGGCGTATTTTGGGTTTGCTCGATGGAACTACCCTTGAGGAGCCGGCGCGTTTTTTAAAAGACGACCCGCGGCAACTCAAAGCCTTTGGGCTAGCCCGGCGCGTGGCGGGGTTGTTCGACCAATATCTTTTGTACCGGCCCGATATGCTGAACCAGTGGCCGGACAGTGAGGCCGCGAAATGGCAGGCGGCGTTGTGGCAGGATATTTGTCGGGACGTAGGCACGGACCATCCGGCGGCGTTGCGCTCAAATTTTTTGACGAAGCCAACGGCGATCGGAACCGGTTCCGTATTTTTATTTGGAATGGGGATGCTGCCGCCCGAACACTTGAATGTAATTCGCGCCCTGGCCACTCAACAAGCAGTTCATTTGCTGGTCATCCAACCCACGGCTGATATTTGGTTTGATCTGTTGTCCGTGCGCGATCACTGGCGCCAGGTTGAGGAGGTCGGCAACGAAGCCCCCGCATCGCCCGATGGCCATCCTATGCTCATTTCAATGGGGCGTGTGGGGCGGGAATTTCATTCGATGTTGCTGGGTGAAACGGGCGAGGGCGAATGGGATGAAGCTCTGTTTAAAGAACCCCAACGAGGCTCGTTACTAGGGGAATTACAGGCGGACATTTACACGGTGGATTTGCCTCCGCGCGCGGGGCGCAAGGCGCCGGTGGATGATTCGTTGCAGGTCCATTCCTGCCACGGCGCGTTGCGTGAGGTGGAAGTATTGCACGATCAGTTGTTGCATTTGTTCCAAACACTCGACGACCTCGCCCCGCACGAAGTGGTGGTAATGACGCCCGACATTGAATCGTACGCACCACTCATCCGGGCGGTGTTCGACAATCAGGAAAACCAGTCCCAACACATTCCCTTTACCATCGCCGACCGACATCCACGCGCAGCCAGCGCCATTGTGGACGCCTTTCTGTCGTTGCTGGAAATGGAGGACACGGCGCTGCCGGTCAACGAAGTGCTCACCCGATTGGAAACCGCGGCGGTGAGCCGACGGTTTGGCATTGGCGCGGAGGAACTACAATCGTTGTATCCGCGCTGCCGCGATGCCCACATTAACTGGGGTTATGATGCGACGCATCGCGACACGTCCATTGGCATCAAAAGTGAGACTCCCGAGGCACAAAACACGTGGCGTTTCGGTCTGGATCGAATGCTGTTGGGATACGCAATGCAGGCGGATGGCGAACAGCTCTGTAACGGTCGGCTGCCGCTGCCCGGTGTGGAGGGCGACTTGGCGGAAGCCGTGGGCGGGCTGTCCGATTTCGTGGACGCGCTGCACGCCACGGCGATGGATTTCCAAACCCCGCGTCCGGTTGCTCAGTGGGCCTGTGACTTTCGGGCGGTGCTAATGCGATTCTTTGACGCGCGTGGCGATGAGAAGGATGAATTGGGCCAACTGCAAAAAGCCATTGACCGGCTGGGAAAATTGGCAGGCGACGCAGGCTACACTGGCGAAGTGGACATCGCGGTGGTGCGCGCGCAATTACTAGCCACCTTGGAGGAGCCCAAAACGCGCGACGGCTACTTGCGCGGAGTGGTGACATGCTGCGCTCTCAAACCGCTTCGCAGCGTGCCTTTCCGCGTCATTTGTTTGCTGGGAATGAACGACGGCGTCTTCCCCCGACCCGACAGAGCGGAGGCATTCGACCTGATGGCCGCCCGGCGAAAGCCCGGCGACCGCTCGGTGCGTGATGATGACCGCTATCTTTTTTTGGAAACCGTGTTGGCCGCGCGCGAAGTTTTGTATTTCAGTTATCTGGGCCAATCGCAGGCCGACGAGCATTCGTATCCGCCCTCGGTTGCGATTGGCGAGCTGCTCGATGCGTTGGATCGCTCGTTTGAATTTGAGGAATCCGCGCGGGCAGCGTTGGTGCGCCGGCATCGGCTGCAGGCTTTTAGCAAGGCGTATTTTGATCCCGACAAGCCGCAGCTCCTCAGCTATTCCGGCACTCAGGCGGCGGCGGCAGAAAAACTGCGGGAAACTTTGGGACGCGATGAACAGGCCGTCGAGGCAGCGGCGAAATCCCAGTGGTTTATCAAACAACCGCTGGATCCTCCGGAGGCGGAACGCAAGGCGGTGACGCTCGATGAGCTGCTGCATTTTTACCGGAAACCCGTGGAGCACTTCGTGCGCAACCGAATGGAAATGTACCTGCGATCGCGCGATGATTTGTTGGCCGACGAAGAACCGTTCGTGTTGAACACGCTGGATAAATATAAAATCAATGACGACCTCTTGAAGCTCGCGCTGAATGCGGATGTAAATCTGGAGGAAGCAACAGCCGCGCTGCGGGCGCGATTCCAAGCCGAGGGCAAACTGCCGCACGGCGAATTTGGCCGAGCGACTTTTGAGGATTTGCGAAAGCGAATGATGCAATTCACCCAAGGCCTGCGCGCAGAAGCTTCGGGTTCCTTGGTGCCGCAATCGGGCTTGCGAGAGGCGGTGGATCTCCAAATCGGGGAATTTCATCTCACGGGCGAGTTGGATTCCTTTGCCGATCCGCGCACTCAAGTGGGCCTGCGCTGCGCCTCGGTGAATGCGCGCGAACTCTTGGCCGGTTGGATTCGGCACGTGGTGTGGCGCGCACTGTCCCCGGCCACGCTCTCGCCCACACTCACCCTCGTCGTTGGCCAGAAAAAAGGCGCACAGGATTTGAAATGCCTCAAGCCCATTGAGAAAGCAGAGGACGCTCACAAATGGCTGGCTGAATTGCTACAAATTTACTGGCAAGGTCAACAAGAACCATTGTTGTTTTTTCCAAACACGTCTTTAGCTTTTATGAAAGCCAGCACGAAGGACGCGGATGACCCAGAAGCCATTCAAGCCAAGCGCATTGAAGCAGCGCGAAAAAAATGGGAACCGGATGAATTCGGCCAAAGTTTTCCCGAAAGCGCGGATGCTGCTCATCAGCTTTGTTTTCAAAATGTGGATCCGCTGATCGATCCACGTTTTGCCGAGCTGGCTCAAGTTGTTTTTGAACCGTTGGTGAAACACAACAAAGGCAACCGCAAAGACATCACCAGCCTGAGAGATGCAACATGAGTGAATCTGTGAAACAAGAATTTGATTTGGTCAACGCCCCGCTGGATGAGGGCGTAACGTTGATTGAAGCCAGCGCGGGCACGGGCAAAACCTACAATATCGCCGGGCTATTCACGCGGCTCATTCTGGACCGCGGACTGGAGGCGGGCGAAATTCTCGCGGTGACGTACACCGAAGCCGCCACCAAGGAATTGCGCGACCGCGTCCAACGCCGCTTGGCTGAGGCTCTGCTGGTACTCGAGACAGACAAAGTGAAAGACCCCAATGACCGGTTGATGAATCAAGTACGCGACCGCGCCGCCTCGGGCGAGCTCAACCGCGAAACCTCCAAGCTGCGACTACAGCTGGCGCTGGCGGAATTCGACAACGCGCCCATCTTCACCATTCACGGTTTCTGTCAACGGATGCTGGCCGATCGCGCTTTCGAATGCGGCAGACCTTTCGAGCAGGAAATCACCACGGACGAAAAAGGATTGCTGGGCGAAATCGCTCGCGACTTTTGGCGCGTCCAAGTGGTGCCGCGCAAAATGACCGCCAGCATTCTGGTCGGCGAAGACCTTTCCCTCTGGCGCGGCGGCCCCGGCGCCAATCGACTTGGGCCCGAAGGACTGGCCACGCTGGGCGGCCCGCTGTTGAATTATCCCGGGCTGGAAGTGCGCGGCCCCATCACGGATCAGTCGATGGAGAAACTCGAACAGGATTTGGAAACCGCCATCGCCGCTCTAGGAGAAATGGGGGCTTCCCGATCGGATGCTGAAGTTTATTTGAAAGATAAAGCCAGCGGCTTGAAATGCGGCCCTTATAAACCGGAAACGGTTGATGGTTATTTTGAAAGTATCGATGCGATTTTGAAGATGGAATTTACATCTGGACAATGGGACGACTTGAAGTGGTTTCTTCCCGATACGATTCGTGAAACCGGAACAGGAAAATTTCAGGAACCCGACGGTGCAGCCATTGTTTTTTTCAATGCCTGCGAAGCGGTTTCATTAGCGGGCAAGGCGATCGCCAATGGATGCCGATCGGCTTTTCTCCAATTTGCACAAACGGAATTGCCGAAGCGCAAAGAGGCGGCGGGGCTGCTGGGGTATGGCGATATGCTGACCGAACTGGAGGCCGTGCTGCGGGAGGCTCCCGATGGCCCGCTTGCGGAGCAAGTACGCCGCAAATTCAAGGCGGCATTGATTGATGAATTTCAAGACACCGACCCGGTGCAGTTGAATATTTTCAAGACGCTCTTTCACGGCGGAGGACAAACCGCACTATTTCTCATCGGCGATCCCAAGCAATCGATTTATAGCTTTCGCGGCGCGGATATTTTCAGCTACCTCGCCGCGCGCGCGCTGGCCGACGAGGAACGCACGCTGCTCACCAACTACCGCTCCGAGCCGCCTTCCATCCAAGCCGTGGGACAGCTGTTCGAAAATCGTGGCACCCAATCCCCCGGGCCGTTTTTCTTTGATGACATTCAGTTCGAACCCTCCAAGGCTCCGGAAAACTACAGCGAACGCGGTGCCACTTTGGTGGGCGATGCTGCAGCTCACTTAAATTTCTGGCTATGGCCGGGCACAAAAAAATCGCCTACCGGGCTCCCGCGCGAAGGCGATGACTGGGTGTCTGCCACCAAGGCCCGGGGCGAACTCCCCGGCGTGGTGGCCTCGGCCATTGTGAAGTTGCTGCAAAGTGACGTGAATTTTGAACAGCCCGGCAAAGAGCCCCGGCCAGTTAAGCCCGGTGACATCGCCGTGCTCGTGGCCAAGAACGCCCAAGCCGTGGCGATGAAAAAAGCCCTCGCGGAACGCGGCGTGCCGGCGGTTTTGAAAACCCACGAAAGTGTCTTTGCCGCTTCCGAAGCCGCAGAACTTGAATTGCTTTTGGAAGCCCTCGCCGCACCCAACGACCTCAGCCGAATCAAACAACTCCTCGCCACCGATCTCCTCGGTTTCGATGGCCACGCCCTGCATCGCCTGCCGGAACTCTACGACTTGGAGCCTGCTGCGCTCTCCGAGTGCACCGAAGACGAACAACGAATGATCAAGGTGGCCAAGGGCTTGCCGGATTATCGGACGCTGATGGTGAAGGAAGGTTTCCTGCCGATGTACCGGCGGTTCCTCATCGAGGGCCAAGTGCGCGAACAAGCGTTGCGTTTTAATGATGGCGATCGCCGTCTCACCAATCTCTTTCATCTCGGCGAAATTTTGCAGGACACGATGACCACTTATCGAATGAGCACCACCTCGCTCGCCCGTTGGCTGGCGCGCCAACGTCAGGACAATCAGCCCGATGACAAGAACCAGCTCCGCTTGGAAAGCGACGAAAAGGCCGTGCGCCTCGTCACCGTGCATCGCAGTAAAGGTCTGGAATATCCTATCGTGTACGTGCCCTTTGCGTGGGACCGGAGAAACACGCCAGAGGAAGGCTTCGTTTTTCATCCCAACGCCAAAGAGCATCCCGGGCGGGTCGTGCTCGATTTGGGCTCAGAAGAACTAGAAAAAAGCCGAGTAACGGCCGCACAAGAAACGCTCGCCAACGAGTTGCGCCTCCTCTACGTGGCCACCACCCGCGCCAAGCACCGCTGCACCGTGGTCCACGGGCGGCTGGGCAATCCGGGTCATCCACAAGGCCAAAAGGAAATCACCAACCTCGCTTGGCTGCTGCATCCCGGCGCGGGGATGGAAGTAAACCCCGCCGACAAAGACGCCGGCATCGCCAAGCTCACCCCGGAAATGATCGCCCAAGACTTGGAGGCATTGGCCAAAAAAACTGGCGGGATTATCGGCTCCGAATTGCTGCCCCAATCAAATGGCGACCGTTGGAAACCCAAGACGGATTCAGATCAACCGCTGGCCGCCCGGTTGTTTACCGGCAACACCGATGCCCGGGAAGGCATCCACTCCTTTTCCTATTGGACGGCGGGCGACCATCATTTTCACGACCGACACGAAAAGCCTGACCACGATGCCGGGGCCAACGAACCAGTGGAGCCCGCCGAACCCAAGGGCATCCACAAATTTCCCGCCGGCATCACCGCCGGCAATTGTCTCCACGGAATTATGGAGCACCTCGATTTCGAAAAAGCCGCAGCCGAAGATGCCACACAGCAAGCCATCATTGAAAAATACCTCCAACGCTTCGGGTTCGATGAATTAAACAATGGACTGACCGAAGCGTTTCACCAAAACATTTGCGATCTCCTCAACACCCCTCTGCACGAAGGCGACGATTTCACATTGGCGAAACTAAAAACCAAGGATCGCATCGTCGAGCTGGATTTCACCCAGCGTTTGGCCACAGTGGAACCGGCCCAACTCCGCGACATTTTTGCCCGCCACCCAAGTACCGCGTGGCCGGAAACGCTGCCCAACCGCATCGGCCAACTTTCATTCAAATCATTGCGCGGCTATATGCGCGGCTCCATCGACCTCGTCTTCCGCCGAGGCAAACGCTTTTTCATCCTCGATTGGAAATCCAACCGCCTCGGCCACGACGCCAGCGCCTATACGCCTGACCGCCTCCCCGCCGCGATGGCCCGTAGTTTTTATCACCTGCAATATCATATTTACACCGTGGCGCTCGATGCTTATCTGCGCCAGCGCGTGGAGGGCTACGAGTACGCCACCCACTTCGGCGGCGCTTATTATTTGTTCAACCGAGGCATTGACCCCGCCCAGCCCGGCCAAGGGATTTTCTTTGACCTGCCAAAACCCGAATTGATCGCCGAACTCTCCACCGCCTTCGGCCTGCACGAATAACAATAATGAGTCACGACCTAAAAACTATTTTTGGCGAATACGCCCCCGTGGTGAACACCGCCGAATTTCGCTCCGTGGATCGCGCGCTCGGTGCGTTGCTGCATCGAATGGACGAGGATGCCCCTCCCGAACTGGCCTTGGCCGCCGCTGTGCTTTCCCGCGCGCGCGGGCGCGGCGATGTTTGCCTACCCCTCGGCCCGAAAGATTTCCAACCCCAACTCTCGCGCGATCACGGCGACCCTCTTCCCCTTCCCCTTCCCGCGCGCGAGGATTGGCTGAAGGTGTTGAATGACAGCCCGCTCGTTGGCCAGCCTAACGATTTTCAGCCGCTCATTCTTGATGACGCGCACCGCCTTTATCTCCACCGTTTGCACCACTTTGAAACCGGCCTCGCAGAAACCCTGCGCGCGCGCGCGATGGAAAAACCGGCCGCCCTCAATGCGGCGAATTTCAAATCAAACCTGCCCACGTTTTTTTCCGGCAGCAAACCTTCGGCGGACGGCATCCACCGCCAATACGTCGCCGCGTATGTGGGCCTCACCCGAAAACTTTCCATCATCACTGGCGGCCCCGGCACCGGCAAAACTTATGTCGCCGGACGCCTGCTCACTCTTGGAATCAAGCTCAATGTGATCGACCCTCTTCGCATTGCCCTCGCCGCCCCCACCGGCAAAGCCGCCGCCCGTTTGCAGGAACAAATCCGCAATGCCCTCGCCGATGCCGAGAAAAACCAACTGCTTCCCAAGCCGCTGGGCGCCGCCGAATTGCCCGAAGCCCGCACCTTGCATCGCTTGCTCGGCGCTTCCGCCGATGGCTCGCGCTTTCGTTTTGATGAAAATAATCTGTTGCCTTACGATGTCGTACTCGTCGACGAAGCATCGATGATTGACCTCACAATGATGGCCCGCCTCGTCCGCGCTTGCCGTTCCGATGCCCGCATTATTCTTTTGGGCGACCCGGATCAACTTGCCTCCGTGGAAGCCGGCAGCGTGTTGGCCGACATTTGCGGCAACGCCCACGATCTCCCCGCCACGCCCGAATACACCGCCGCCACTGCCGCCGCTACCGGCCAACTGCTGCAATCCGTTGCTGAAACCAACCCCCTCGGCGACTGCGTGGTGCGGCTGGATTTCAGCCATCGCGCCGAAAATGCAAAAGACATTCTCACCCTTGCCAAACACGTCAACTTCGGCGATGCCGCCGCAGCAATTGAATGGATGGATCAACCGGAAAACATCCACCTTGCCCGCGAAACCCTGCCCGCCGCCCATCAACTCACCGATCGCCTATTGAATCCCGTTCGTGCCGTCTTTCAAAAAGTCTCACAAGCCGACAGCCCCGAACAGGCACTGACGGAATGGAACGCGTTTCGCATTTTATGCGCAATGCGCCGCGGCCCTTTTGGCGCGCCGCGTATCAATCAGCGGCTGGAACAAGCCCTCCTGGAATCCGGCGACCGCAAACCCAACGAGTGGTACCACGGACGTCCCGTCATCATCACGCGCAACAACTATCCCACCCGGCTTTTCAACGGCGACCTCGGCATTGTCTGGCAGGATGAATCCGGCTTGGCCGTTTATTTCATCAACCCCAAAGGCGAGCAGATGCGAATCGCCCCGGGCCGGTTGCCTGAACACGAATCGGCTTTTGCGCTGACGATTCATAAATCGCAGGGGTCGGAATTTGACCACGTACTGGTGGTGTTACCTTCGCAATCTGCGCCCGTGCTCACGCGCGAGTTGGTGTACACCGGTATCACCCGCGCCAAAAACGAGATCAGCCTCATGGCTCCGCCGGAAATTCTCGCCGCCGCAATCGAGGCCAAAACCTCCCGCGCCTCCGGCTTGCGCGACGCGATCTGGGGTTAATTCCCTTGCCTTGCGGGCGGTGGGGTTGTTGGGTACGCGGGAATTTGCTGTGAGTGTTCCTGTGTTTCTATTGGCTGATGACCCCGCGTGTCACCGCACGATCGCGGAGCTTTCGGTGCTGGATCGGCTGGTGGTTATCGCTCATCGCGCGGGCGCGGAATCCATCACGCTCGTTTGCGCCGGCGAACGGCTCAAGCTCACGCGCTCCGTGGCGCTTGGCATTGCGGTGAACTGGGCGGAGGCGTTGCCGCCGCTGGAGGAAACTTCGCTCGTCGCTTCCGGCCAATTGGTGGTGCAATTGCCGGACTTCAAAAAGGTGCTGACCGAAGGCGGCCGATTATTTTCTGAAACGCGCGAGCCGCTGCCGTGCGGCATCGTGGCGGATTGGAAAAATTCGCTGGAGGATTCATTGCCGGATCGTCCGCGTCTGATCGCCCGTGGCGTGGCGTGCGTGGTGAAGGATGGCCTAAGCGCAGCGCAGGCGGAGGACGCGCTGTGGGACACGATGGGCAACCCCGCCGATGGAATCGTGGACACGCATTTTAATCGCCCGTTGGGTCGGCCGCTTTCGCGGTTGCTGATTCACACGCGCATTTCGCCAAATCAAGTTTCCATTTTCGGAATCTTGCTCGGAGTGTCTGCTGCGTATTGTTTCACGATTGGTTTGGCGCAATGGATGATTCTGGGCGCGGTGTTGTTGCAACTCTCGGCGGTGATGGGCTGCATCGATGGCGACCTTGCGCGGATGGGTTTCAAGGAAACCGCGGCCGGTAAGTGGATTGAATTCGGTGGCAACCAAATGGTTCGACTGTGCCTGTTTGCCGGCATCGGCGCGGGGGTTTACAAACTAAACGACAACAACAGCCCCGCGTTGTGGCTGGGGCTTTCGGCGGCGGTGGGCACGGTGATTTTCTTTGTGGTGATGCTGCGCGCCCACCTCCGGCTCCAACCGTTCATCAACAAAACCGCCAACCGCGATTTCTCCGTGCTGCTGCTCGCGCTGGCCATCGCGCAACGGGTCGATTGGTTTCTGTGGCTGGCGGCCATCGGCGTGCATTTGTTTTGGATGACAGCGCTGTGGGTGCAGCGGCGCGATGACACGGAGTCGGGCGCGTGAAAAAAGGGTGGCGCATCATTTTGCTCGCCGTTGGCCTCGCGTTGTTTGCGTGGTTCATCCAACGCACCGGCTGGGCGGATATTCGCAACACATTTGCAAAGCTCGGCCCGTGGATGTTGGTGGCGCTCGTTCCCTACGCCGTCGTGTTCACCATCGATTGCGTCGGCTGGCGCTTCACCTTTGGCCCCACCGCGCTGAAGGGCATTCCCTTCCGCGTGGTGTGGAGCATTCGGCTCATTGGCGAGGCGATTAACAATGTGATCCCCAGCATGTACGTGGGCGGCGAGGCGGTGAAAGTGGGGCTACTCAAGCGCCGCGGCGTGCCGGTCGTCACGGCGGCCTCGGCAGCGGTGCGGTCGAAGACGGCACAGTCGGTCGCGCAATCCACCTTCATCGCCATGGGCGCGACGGTGGCGGCGGTGGCACTGCCCACGGAACACACAGAAATTAAATGGGCCTTCGCCGCCATTGCGCTGTTGGCGTTCACGTGTATGGCGCTGCTCTTTCGCATTCAACGCCACGGGCTGTGCACCACGCTTATCGGCTGGGTACGGCGGCTGGGGTTTCGGCTGAAAACGCTGGAGCCCAAGGAGGAAAAAATCCGGCAGCTCGATGATGAAATTTATGTTTTTTACAATCGCGACAAAAAATATTTCCGCTGGTGCACGCTCACTTATTTGGCGGGGTGGATGTTCGACACCGTGGAAATTATGGTGGTGGCCCATTTGCTCGGCGCGCACGTGACGTGGGCCGATGCCTTTGCGATTGAGGCATTCATTAGCGTGGCTCGTGGGTTTAACACCGTGGTGCCCGGCGCACTGGGCGTGCAGGAATTCAGTGTGGTGGGGCTCTTCACCCTGTTCGGCTACGGGCACGAACTGGGCGCGCAATACGCGGTGGTGCGGCGCGGGCGCGATGTGATTTTCGCGGCGCTGGGCTGGCTGCTGCTTTACGTGGGCGAAGCCACCTGGAAATCGCTGCGCACGGAATCTCGGGCCGAGGGGAAATTTGATGAAGGATGATCCCGCAGGCGAAGCTTGCAATCTATGACACGCTCGGACAATTATCTGCGCGTTCCGTGTCGTCGCAGTTTGCTTATGCGTATTATTTTTCCAACCCTCGCCCTGCTGGTTTTTTGCCTTGGCCTGCTCGGCACGGGATGCGCTGCGCCGCGCGCCTTTAATTTGCCCAATCCTTCCGAGCCCAGCGATGCCTTGCTGATGGCACCCACCATGGCAGATCCCATCGAGCCGGTGAACCGCGCGGCCTTCGCGCTCAATGAATTTTTGTTTGCCTTTGCGGTGGAACCGGCCACAGGCATTTACAATACCCTCGTGCCCAAGCCCGCGCGCACGGGCGTCCGCAATTTTCGCAACAACCTGTTTTATCCGCTGCGGTTCGTCAGTAATTTATTGCAGGGCAAATGGAGCGGCGCGGGCACGGAGACCAAACGGTTCCTCATTAACACCACCCTCGGCGTGGCCG